>JBIIHV010000074.1:0-7871 GCA_044235415.1 Ilumatobacteraceae bacterium
GCGCGCGGTGCAGCACCGCATCAGCGCCCTCGAGCGCGAGCTGGAGACCCTGGGTCGCACGCGCCGCGAGCAGTCGAAGTCGCGCACACGGAGCGGCCTGGGCGCCGTCACGATCGTCGGCTACACGAACGCGGGCAAGTCGACCCTCCTGAACCGCCTCACCGACGCGGGGGTGCTGGCCGAGGACCGCCTGTTCGCCACGCTCGACTCGACCACGCGCCGCCTCGCCCTACCGGGAGGCGAGCCGGTGCTGCTCTCCGACACGGTCGGCTTCATCCGGCGCCTGCCGCACGCGCTGGTCGAGTCGTTCAAGAGCACGCTGGAGGTGGCGACCTCCTGCGACCTCCTCGTGCACGTCGTCGACGCCTCCGCGGCTGACCCGGAGGCCCAGATTGCCGCCGTGCGCGGCGTGCTCGACGAGATCGGCGCGTCGGGGATCCCCGAGCTCCTCGTGTTCAACAAGGCCGATGCGGCGCCGGGCACCGCCTCGGCGCTCGCGGCGCGCCACGAAGGGTCGGTGTCCGTCTCGGCGGCCACGGGCGACGGCGTGGACGCGCTGCTGCGCACGGTCGCCGACCGGATGCGGTCGATCACCGGCGTGGTCGAGCTGCTCGTGCCCTACGGGCGCGGGGATATCGTCGCCGCGGTGCACCGCGAGGGCGAGGTGGTCTCGACCGTCAACGAGGACGACGGCATGCGCATCCGGGCGCGGCTGTCGGAGGCCTCCGCCGGCCGGTTGGCCGAGTTCGTGGTGGCGCAGCAGTGAGCCAGCCCTTCGTCCCGCCGCCGTACCCCTACGACCGCCTGGATGCGCTGAAGCGGGTGGCATCGGCGCACGACGGCGGCGCGGTCGACCTCTCCATCGGAGACCCGTGCGATCCACCGGCGCCTTCCGTCGTGGCGGCGCTGGCAACCTCCGACTCGGAGCGGCGGTATCCCCCGAGCGTGGGGACGGACCGCCTGCGCGCCGCGGCGTGCGCCTGGATGGAGCGGCGCTTCGGCGTCGCGGTGCCGCAGGGCCAGGTGGGCGCGGTGGTGGGCAGCAAGGAGTTCGTCGTGACGACGCCGCACTGGCTGCGGCTGCGGTCGCCCGACCGCGACACGGTGCTGTACCCGGCCGTCGCCTACCCGTCCTACGAGATGGGCGCCGTGCTCGCGGGATGCCGGCCCGTGGGAGTGCCGCCGTCGCCGTTGGGCGGGCTCGACCTCGCGGCCGTCTCCGTGGACGACGCGCGCCGCGCGGTGATGCTGTGGTCGAACTCGCCCAGCAATCCGACCGGCGACCTCGACGACCTCGGCGCGGCGGCGGCATGGGGGCGCCGCCACGGCGTGCCGGTCTTCAGCGACGAGTGCTACGCCGAGTTCACGTGGGAGGGCCCACCCCGCACGATCCTCTCCGAGGGGCTCGACGGCGTGGTCGCGCTGCACTCGTTGTCGAAGCGGTCGAACCTCGCCGGGCTGCGGGTCGGGTTCTATGCGGGAGACGCGGCGCTGGTGCACTACCTGCGCGAGGTCCGCAAGCACGCGGGCCTGATGGTGCCTGGCCCGGCACAGGCGGCCGGCGCCGTGGCGCTCGACGACGACGCCAGCGTGGCGGTCCAGGCGGCAACGTATCGGCAGCGGCTCGCCCGTAGCGCGGAGGTGCTGTCGCGGTGGTCGGGCATCGACATTCCGCTTCCCGCGGGCGGCTTCTATCTGTGGTTCGACGCGGGCGACGGCTGGGCGTTCGCCGAGCGGTTGGCGCGCGAGGGTGGGGCGCTCGTGAGCCCGGGCGACTTCTACGGCGCGGGTGGCGCGAACAACGTCAGGGTTGCGGTCGTCCAGCCTGACGACCGGATCGAGACGATGGCGCGCAGGCTGGGCGTCTCCTAGAGGCGGCGCAGCACCGTCACGACGCGGCCGAACACCGTCACCTCGTCGGCTCGCAGCGACATCGGCTGCATCGTCGGGTTTGCGGGGGTCAGGGTCACCGTGCCGCCGCTGCGCGAATAGCGCTTCACCGTCGCCTCGTCGCCGGGGATCCCCGCGACGACGATGTCGCCGTTGTCGGCGACCGGCTGCTGGCGGCACACGACGAAGTCGCCGTCGAGGATGCCTGCGTCGACCATCGACTCGCCGCGCACGCGCAGCATGAAGAGGTCTCCATCACCGGTGAAGTCCATGGGCAGGGGGATCAGCTCCTCGACGTTTTCCTGGGCGAGTACGTTGACGCCGGCGGCCACGTCGCCCACCAGCGGGACGTGTCGCGCGGGACGGCGCTCCATGGCCACGCCGCTGGCGGCGTCGAACCGGACCTCGAGGGCCCGGGGCTTGGTGGGGTCGCGGTGCAGGTAGCCGAGCCGCTGGAGCGTGGCCAGGTGGTTGTGCACCGACGCAGATGAACTGAGCCCGACGGCCTCGCCGATCTCGCGGACGGAGGGCGGGTAGCCCCGGTCGCGCATGTTGGCCTCGATGACCTCGAGGATTCGGCGTTGGCGGTCGGTCAGGCTCATGGGCGACAGCGTACGGATGTTCGCCCCTCGGATCAAACACCTGTTCGGAGAACGGGCGTTCGGGTCAATCCACCATCTCCGAACACCTGTTCGCTATGGTCGGACCTGCCAGCTCATCACCACTTTTCCCCTGAAAGGACACCCCCATGGCCATCGCCATCAACCACCTGCACGCCGTCCGACCGGTCCCGAGGGTCGTCGGATACTCCTGCCGCACGTCCACGGTGCGCGAGGAGATCGACCCGACCCCGCTCGGCATCGCCCGCCGGCCGGTCGCCGTGCGCGAGCCGGTGCTCGCCTTCGTGCCGGCTGCGATGGCGTCGCACCGCCGGTCCGCCGAGGTCTACGAGGCCCGTCGCGCGATCGCAATGGCGGTCGCCGTTGCAGCCGTCGTGCTCGCGGGCATCATCGGGTTCGTGCGCGGCGGCGACGTCCTGCCGTCGCAGCAGTCCAACATCGTCCCGGCCGCGCAGGTCGAGCTGCCCTGATCTGCGCGAATTGCGGCGGTAGTGTCGCCGTCCGTGCATTGTCCCGTGTGCCGATTCGACGACACGAGGGTGATCGACTCCCGAGTGTCCGATACGGGATCGTCCGTGCGGCGTCGCAGGTCGTGCCCGTCGTGCGAGCACCGTTTCACGACCTATGAGCGGCTCGAGGAGGCGCCGCTGGTGGTGGTGAAGCGCGACGGCCGCCGCGAGCCGTACGACCGGGGCAAGGTGGTGGCGGGCATCCTCGCCGCAACCAAGGGGCGCCCGGTCGACGACGACGCGATCGCCGCCATGGCCGACCGGGTCGAGGAACGTGTGCGGTTGTCGGGCAACGAGGCCTCCACCAGTGCAGTGGGGTTGGCCGTGCTCGAGGAACTGCGCGCGGCCGACGAGGTGGCGTACCTCCGGTTCGCCAGCGTGTACAAGAACTTCGATGCGGCCGCCGACTTCCGTCGCGAACTCGCGTTGCTCGAGAAGCGCCCGAGCGAACCGATCCGCTGACCCGCTAGCGCCCCGTGCGCCGGTAGCGGAGGAACAGGAAGCCGTCCTCCTCGCACACCTGGGCGAGGGTGAACCGTCGGTCCATGTCGGGTGCGCCGTCCGCCAGCCGCGGCCCCGTTCCCCCGACCACCACCGGCGACACCGTCAGGTTGATCTCGTCGACAACGTCGGCCTCCAGCATCGCGGCGTTCAGTCGTGCGCCGCCCTCGAGCTGCACGAAGGTCCCGTCGATCATGGTCAGCGCTCGGGCGAGGTCGACCGTCCCAAGGCCCGCCCGCACCGACGGCACCGCCACCTGCGGCGCGTCCTCCGGGAGCACGAGGAACCCGGCACCCGACGCGAAGAGCGGCGCCGTGACGTCGACACTGCCCGATCGCGAGACCACGCCGACGCGGAGGCCCGCCTTGGACGGAGGGCCGTAGCCCTCGCGCCGCACGGTCTCGGCGCCGACGAGCACCACGTCGGCGGCGGCGCGGAGGCCGAGCAGGACGTCGCGGTCGGCGGGTGACGAGAGCGCTGTGGACCTGCCGTCGACGACCGTCGAGCCGTCGATGCTCGCCACCATGCACATCCCCACCGTGGGGCGGCCACCGGTGCGGGGCCTCGGCTCGCCGTACGCCTCGGCGACGGTGACGGAGGGCACGGGCTCGGGCAGGAGGCGGCGCACCGGTGCCGAGCCTATGGCACGATGTCCGGCGTGGGGGTGGTGCGGACGGTCTACCGCACGTGTCCGTTGTGCGAGGCCACGTGCGGACTCGAACTGACGGTGCGCGACGGCGAGGTGCTGCGCATCCGCGGCGACCGTGACGACGTGTTCTCCCGCGGCTTCATCTGCCCGAAGGGCAGCGTGCTCGGCCAGTTGCACGCAGATCCCGACCGGCTGCGCGCCCCGCTCGTCCTCCGCAACGGCCGCCACGAGGAGGTCTCGTGGGGCGAGGCGTGGCGTGCGGTCGCCGAGGGACTCGGCGGTGCGGTCGCGCGCCACGGCCGAGAGCGGCTCGCCGTGTACCTCGGGAACCCCAACGCGCACAACCTCTCGCCTCTCCTCTACAACCGCACGTGGGTGCGCGCGCTGCGCACCCGCCAGCGCTATTCGGCGTCGTCGGTCGACCAGTTGCCCAAGCAGCTCGCCTCGGGGTGGATGTTCGGCAGCCCGACGGCGGTGGCGGTCCCGGATCTCGACCGGACCGATTACCTCCTGATCCTCGGCGCCAACCCGATGGCGTCGAACGGCAGTCTCTGCACCGCACCGGACTTTCCGGGGCGGCTGAGGGCGATCCGCGGACGCGGCGGTCGCGTCGTCGTCGTCGATCCCGCGCGAACGCGCACGGCCGACGAAGCCGACGAGTGGGTCCCCATCCGACCCGGCACCGATGCGCTGCTGCTGGCGGCGATCGTGCGCGAGCTGTTCGTCTCCGGCAGGGCCGACCCGGGCGACCACCTGCGGGCCCACGTCTCGGGCATGGACGAGCTGGCCGTGGCGCTGGCGCCGTTCGGTGCCGATGCCGTCTCGTCGGCGACGGGGGTTCCTGCGGCGACGATCCGACGCCTGGCTGTCGAGATTGCCGAGGCACCGTCCGCCGCGGTCTACGGCCGCATGGGCACCACCACGGTGCCGTTCGGCACGACGGCGTCGTGGCTCGTCGACGTGCTGAACGTCGTGACGGGCAATCTCGACCGCGCGGGCGGTGCGATGTTCCCGCTGCCGGCCACGGGTGGGCCGACGACGCGGGGAGGGTCCGGGCGGGGCGAGGGCTTCCGCACGGGCCGCAGCAGATCGGTCGTGCGCGGCTTCCCCGAGATCCTCGGCGAGTACCCGGCCGCGCTGATGGCCGAGGAGATCGAGCACGGCGAGGGCGTCAGGGCGCTCGTCACCGTCGCGGGCAACCCGGTGCTCTCCACCCCGAACGGTGCGCGGCTGTCGGCCGCGCTCGGCCGCCTCGACTTCATGGTCAGCGTCGACCCGTACCTCAACGAGACCACGCGCCACGCCGACGTGATCCTTCCGCCCCCGTCCCACCTCGAGCGCAGCCACTACGACCTCGTCTTTACGGGGTTCTCGGTCCGCAACATGGCGAACTACAGCCCGCCGGTCTTCGCGCGCGCGGAGGGCCAACCCGACGAGTGGGAGATTCTGCTGCGCATCGGTGCGATCGTCGGCGGCATCGACATGGAGCCGTCGGCCATCGACGACGCCGTCGTGCGCGGTGCGGTCGAGTCCATGTGCGGCGACGCCACGTCGCCGGTCCACGGTCGCAACCCCGACGAGATCGTCGCTGCACTCGAGCCGAGGCGCGGACCCGAGCGGATGCTCGACCTCCTGCTGCGCACCGGTCCCTACGGTGACGGGTTCGGGGCGCACCCCGGCGGCCTGACGCTCGCCGAGCTCGAGGCGGCGCCGCACGGCGTCGACCTCGGCCCCCTGATGCCGCGGATGCCGGGCATGTTGCGCACGCAGTCGGGCACCATCGAGCTCGCACCCGAGCAGTTGCTTGCCGACCTTCCGCGGCTCTACGCGCTGATCGACGCGCCGGTGCCGCCGCTCGTGCTCGTCGGACGACGCCACCTCCGTTCGAACAACTCGTGGATGCACAACGTCGCGTCGCTGGTGCGCGGTCGGCCGCGCTGCACGCTGCAGGTGCACCCGGACGACGCCGAGGCGTGCGGCGTGCACGACGGGGGCACGGCGCGCGTGGCGAGCAGGGTTGGCGAGGTGCTCGCCCGTGTCGAGGTCACGGATTCGGTGTCGCGCGGCGTCGTGAGCCTGCCGCACGGTTGGGGCCACGACATCGACGGCGTGCGGCTGGGCGTCGCGCGCGATTTCGCGGGCGTGAACTCGAACCTGCTCACCGACGAGGAACAGATGGATCCGCTGTCGGGCAACGCGGTGCTCAACGGCATTCCCGTGTCGGTCGTGCCGGCCCCCTGAACACGCCGTCCGAGGCTGGTGCACCCCACCCACAGGGTCGTCCACAGGAAATTCCCCCGCATCTGCAACGAATCCACACCGTTGTCCCCTTCTGTTCCACATGGGATCGTGCGTATCCTCCGCATCGCTCCCGGCAGTGGGGGTGCGGTGCGCCGTACGGCAGACGTGGGACTGGGCGGTCCTGGACCTGTACCGGCCGCACGCGTTCCCACCGCCGGGCGCACCGATCGTCGGGGGACCTCCAGTCCCCGGCGAACGAATCTTCGGGGATTTCTCCGGAGCCTTGCGGGGCAAGGGATTCCGGCACCCCGTGGGGACCTCCGGTGATTGACCCGCCGGAATGACAGTGCTGTAATCATCACCCCACCGCTAGTGGGTGTGGCCGGTTCAATCGTGATCCGGCCACAAGATGTAGGGGTCGGTCAGCCCGTGCATCTCCCCTGGCGGGCCCGACCACGACGATCGCCAGCCCAGTCCAGCCCAGTCCGACCAACAGACAGATCGACCAGAAGAGAAGAGGACAGCATGTCAATCGCCCCAGAACGGCTCACCATCGGGATCCGCCGCCGGTTCACCAAGCCGGGCATCCACCCCTACGACAGCGTGGCCTGGGAGCGCCGCGACGCCCGGATCACCAACTGGAAGGACGGCACCCCCGCCTTCGAGCAGCTCGGCGTCGAGTTCCCCGTCACCTGGTCGGTCAACGCCACCAACATCGTGGCGCAGAAGTACTTCCGCGGCACGATCGGCACGCCCGAGCGCGAACAGTCGCTGCGCCAGGTCATCGACCGCGTCGCCGACACGATCGCCGACTGGGGCATCGAGGGCGGCTACTTCGCCGACTCCGACGAGGCCGAGGCGTTCCGCGACGAGCTCAAGTTCATCCTCGTCACGCAGCGCGCGGCGTTCAACTCGCCGGTGTGGTTCAACATCGGCGTGAAGGGCGTGCCGCAGCAGGCGAGCGCGTGCTTCATCCTCGCCACCGACGACACGATGGACGGCATCCTCAACTGGTACCGCGAGGAGGGCGTCATCTTCAAGGGCGGCTCCGGCGCGGGCATCAACCTGTCGAATATCCGCTCGAGCGCCGAACTGCTGAAGGGCGGCGGCACGGCGTCGGGCCCGGTCAGCTTCATGCGCGGCGCCGATGCGTCGGCCGGCACCATCAAGTCGGGCGGCAAGACGCGCCGCGCGGCGAAGATGGTCATCCTCAACGTCGACCACCCCGATGTCGAGGAGTTCATCTGGTGCAAGTCGCGCGAGGAGCAGAAGGCCCGCGCGCTGCGCGACGCCGGCTTCGACATGGACCTCGACGGCAAGGACTCGTTCTCGGTGCAGTACCAGAACGCCAACAACTCGGTGCGCGTCACCGACGAGTTCATGCACGCCGTCCGCGAGGACCGCGACTGGACGCTGCGCGCCGTCACCGATGGATCGCCGGTGCGCACGCTGCGCGCCCGC
>JBIIHV010000075.1:0-7836 GCA_044235415.1 Ilumatobacteraceae bacterium
GACCGTCCCACCGGCCGCGGCCGGAGGAGGAGGGCGCTAGTCGCACAGCCAGTGCACCGTGGCGGTGGCCACGGTCGCGACACGACGCCGCCAGTGCCTCGTGGCAGAGCTTGAAATGCGGGGCGGCGTCACGCTCGGTCGTCCCATTCGGGACGGCACCAGCGGCCTCCTGCTCGCCGTGACCCGCCCTGCGAAGTGTCACGACGTGCGCTCACCGGACAACCAGCGCTCACGCCGCTCCCCACGAGTCGACGCCGTGCGGTGAGACGGCCCGCAAGAGGCGGGCGAACGCTACTTGGTCGTGACCTCGATCAATGCTCCGGACACGTCGCTCTCCACGAGCGTGATGGACACGCGTGAGATGGCGAGTTGCTCGTCCGGGCGGAGCGTCCACTCGGTCGTCGTCGTGAGATGTGATTCATCCAGCACGATCCGATCCCCCGGCTTCTTGAGGGATCCCTGGAGACGAAACGGCCCGGCGAAGTGGATCCTCGTGGCGTCCACCACGTAGGCGATCGTCTCGTTGCAGCACCTGTTGAATTCGCTCTTGCGCCACGTATCGATGACCAGAACCTTCGTGTCGCTCAGCTTCACCACGGCCGCCTTCGGCAGATCGGACGGGTCGGAGTTGGTGCTGATGAAGTGCGACGTGGTTCCTGCATCAACGACGCACCGAATCTGGTCCGGCTCGACCCAGCCAGCCAGGTACTTGTTCCAGATCGTCATGTCCGTCGCGTTGTAGTCGTTGAGTCCGGCGTTGTACATCACATCGAAGCGATTGAGCCCGACGAAGTCGGTGATGCCGTTCTGCCCGGAGTAGAGGTCCCAGAGGTTGAGCCATGCGTGACCCAGCTCGTGCGCCATCAACGCGGCGTCGCCGTGGTTGTGGGTGATCAGCGTCGCCCTCGAGACGGCGCCAGCCGGACCGACGATCGGGGCATTTCTCGGATCGAGCTCCATCCATGCCGTCGCCCAGTGCTGCAGGTCCGGCGAACCAACGAGATGGACGATGTCGTAGTTGTCGAGGTTGAGTTCGGCGCTGGCGAACCCGAGCACATCGAACGGAGAGACCGAACCCGACAGTGGTCCGGGGGAGTCCTTGGAGAGCCCCATGTCGGCGGCAGTCTCGGGAACCGTGATCCACAGATGCTCGGGAGCCGAATCGACCGTGAACGAGCCCTTTCCCCAGGAGATCTCCCGGAAGAAATGGGCCGCTCCCCTGAGCGCACCAAGAGTCGGTCCCACAAAACTCGTCGGTGGCTTGCCGTCGCTGAACGAAAACGGGAGCACCAGGATTCGCGGCGATCTGACGACCTCGGGGCGGGGGAACCCGACGAGATTCGACCGGACCATGCCATCCCGATCCGGCGGGAGGTCGGCGATATGGCAGTCCTCGGCGCTCGCAAGCACGCTCCGCGGTGAATCGACGAATCTCTCGCTGAGCGCCGGCTCCGCAACCGTCGTCGTCATTGGTTGGGCGGACTCCGATGAAGGGCGGTCCGAGGCTCCGCACGCAGCCACCATCACGATCGTGCATGCGCCGGCGATTGCAGCCCGCATTGGAATCACCCGACGAGGCTAAACGAGCGCCGCGGCCCGAACCACGGGTAACACTGGCGCGCTCGAAGGGACTCGAACCCCTAACCTTCTGATCCGTAGTCAGATGCTCTATCCATTGAGCTACGAGCGCTTGCGGCACGAAGTGTAGCGGTGCCTCCGCGGACTGCTATCCGCCCCAGGGCCTCCAACTGCCGCTCCGCTGGTAGATGCGGTAGGCCGCACGCGCATTTGTTCGCGCGTCGAGCAAGTCCTCCGGCGCGTTGACGCCGACCGTCGGCAACCAGCTCTTGTGCACCTCGTAGTAGATCTGGAACAGACCCCAGCAGCAGTTGCGCGTACCACCCACGACGCGCGGCTTGTAGTTGCTCTCGCGCCACGCCACTTGCAGCGCCTTCTCCTCGAGATGGTCGGGCCACTCCTCGCGGATGATCTGGATGACCGCCTGCGCACTCGCGGGCGCCGGGGCGGGAACAGTCGTCGGAGCCGCGGTCGCGGGTGGAAGCGTGTCCGGCGGAACAGTCGTCGGAGCCGCGGTCGCGGGTGGAAGCGTGTCCGGCGGAACAGTCGTCGTGGGGGCCGGGGCGGCGCGCACGCACACCTGATCGCCGATGAGGATCTTCGTCGACGTTCGCGCGTTGTTCAGGTCGAGGATGCGCCGCAGGGTGATGCGGTACCTGCGCGAAATCGTCCACCACGACTCACCGCGTCGCGCCGTGTGGGTCCTTGTGCAGGTCTCTGCCGCGGCGGCCGACGCTCCCGCGGGCGCCACGACGACACCAGCCGACAGCACGGCAGCGAGCAGCGAACCGCAGAGCGCGTTGCGCATGGCGGAGAGGGTGGGATTTGAACCCACGGTCCGAGAATCCCCGGACAACGCCTTAGCAGGGCGCCCCATTCGGCCTCTCTGGCACCTCTCCAACAGACGATCGGCGAGAGCGCCGACCTGTGTCCGGAGCCTACCGGCGGAACGGGAGGGATTCGAACCCCCGGACCCAAGGGTCTTCCGCTTTCAAGGCGGATGCAATTGTCCACTCTGCCACCGTTCCGGTGGCGACGCTATCGCTCTATGCGCTCCCGCAGTGCGGCGATCCAATCGTCGGCGTCGCGCCACCGCGCGTCGGCGTGCTCGCGCGCACTCGTGGCCTGTTCACCCGCAGCGGGATACGAGCCGAGGAACTTCACCGAACCCTGTTTCGCACGCAGCTCGCGCATCGCGTCGGCCATCAACTCGTCGGCGACGTGTCCATCGGCATACATCACGAAGCAGTAGTCGCCGAGCCCACCGCGCTTCGTCGGTCGCGACAACAGGTGCGACAGGTTGATCCGACGAGCGGCGAACTCCTGCAGGATCGAGATCAGGCTCCCAGGCTCGTCGGCCCGCTGGAACACCACGAGTGCGGTGCGGTCGTGTCCGGTCGGCGCGGGAATCCATTCGCGCCCGACGAGGACGAAGCGGGTCTGGTTGCCGGGATGGTCGGCGATGTCGGACGCCAGCACCTCGAGTCCGTAGCGCTCGGCCGCGATCCGCGGGGCGACCGCTGCGACCGACGGGTCGGCCGCCTCGCTCGACTGGCGAGCGGCCTCCGCCGTCGAATTCGCCGCCCGCACCTCGGCGGCGGGAAGTTCGCGGCGCAGGTAGGTGTGGCACTGCGCCGCCGCGACGGGAATCGACAGCACCGTGCGAAGCCCGGCCAGCGTCGCCCCGCGCGGCGCCACCAGGCAGTGCTCGATGTCCAGCACCGTCTCGCGCTGGATGAGCAGGTCGTGGTCGAACACCAGCGCGTCCTGCGTGAAGTTGACGGTGCCCTCGATCGAGTTCTCGATCGGCACGAACCCGTGGTCGACCTCGCCCGCCGCCACCGCGTCCAGCACGTCGGGAACGGTGCGGTACGGCACGTGCACGCGGGAGGCGAGGTCGGGTTGGCTCAGGAGCGCCTGCTCGGTGAACGTGCCCGCGGGCCCGAAGTAGCCGATCCGCGTTCCGCGCACGCGGCAAGGCTACGAGCGCACTTCGCCGTCCGCGTGGACGCCGCTCGGAGGAGCAGGGGTAGCCTCCGTGTCCATGCACGAGTTCTCGACGGTCATCCTCTCCAACGGCAGCCCCGATGCGCTCGCTGCTGAGTTGACCCGCAAGTCCGCGGAGGGCTGGGAGGTCGTCAGCATCGTGCCCACCTTCGATGGCCGGTACTGCGCGTTCGTGCGCCGCCCCACCGGCGCTCCGTCGACCGCGACGACGGGAGCCGCAGCCCCTGGCGGGTACGCAGTGGCGTCGACCGGCACTCCGGCACGGGCCGAAACCGCCGACGACGCACAGTCCGGCCAGCCGACTCCTCCCGCCGACTGGTACGCCGATCCGTCGGGCCGATTCGAGATGCGCTACTGGAACGGCACGGACTGGACCGAGCACGTGTCCCGCAAGGGGAAGCAGTTCACCGACCCACCGGTGCCGTGACCGGCCGATGAGGGCCACCTCGCTCGGCCACGCCGGGATCCTGATCGAGGCGGCGGGCCGCACGATCACGTGCGACCCGTGGTTCATCCCCGCGTTCCACGGATCGTGGTTCGTGTTCCCGCGCAACGACCGACTGCCCCGGCGCGTGCTCGACGCCATCGAGCGGACCGACTACCTGTACGTCTCGCACCAGCACGCCGACCACCTCGACGAGGCGTGGCTCGCCGGGCACGTCCACCGCGGCGCAACCGTGCTGCTACCCGACTTCCCGACGCGCGAACTCGAGCAACGGCTCTCGCACCTCGGATTCCACACGTTCATCCGCACGCGCGATGGCGAGGAGGTCGACCTGGGCGACGGCCTCCGCGTCGCCATCCACGTCGAGACGTCGGTGACCGACGGCCCGGGCGGCGACTCCGCGCTCGTGGTCTCCGGTCCCACCGGCCGCCTCGTCAACCAGAACGACTGCCGAACCGGCGACGTCGCGGCGCTGCGCCGCCACGGACCCGTCGACCTGCACTGGTTGCAGTTCAGCGGGGCGATCTGGTACCCGATGGTCTACGAGGAGGATCCCGCGGAGCTGCGGCGCCTCGCCGCCGCGAAGGTGGAGAGCCAGTTCGCACGGGCCATGCGCTACGTCGAGTCCATCGACGCCCGCGCGGTGGTGCCGAGCGCCGGCCCGCCGTGCTTCCTCGACCCCGACCTGTTCCGGTTCAACGTCGTCACCGGCGACGAGCCATCGATCTTCCCCGACCAGACGGCGTTCCATGTGCGACTCGTGGCAGCACGTCGCGCCGGATTGCTCAACGTGCCCGGTACGAGCATCGAGCTCCGCAGCGGCGAGATCGCCGTCGAGCACCCGGACGGCGAGGCCGCCGCACGGCGCCCGTTCGACGACAAGCTCGCCTACCTCCGCGAGTACCAGTCCGACTGGACGCCGTGGCTGGAGGAAATGAAGGCCGGCTGGCCGGCTGGCCGGACCGACCTCGTCGCATCGCTCAAGGCGTGGTGGGAGCCGCTCCTCGCACTCGCGCCGACGTTGCGCGGCGCGATCGGCGACGCGTGCCTCATCCGCACCGACGGCGTCGAGATCCTCGTGGACTTTCCCACGGGGACCGTGTCGGCCCACGATGGACGCGACACCGGGTTCCGCTTCACCATTCCGCGGCCGCTCCTGGAGATGGTGGTCGCCGACCACGCCGTCGACTGGTCGAACTCGCTGTTCCTCTCGTGCCGGTTCTCCGCGTGGCGGCGCGGCGAGTACAACGAGCACCTCTACAACTTCTTCAAGAGCCTCTCCATCACGCGCATGCGGCGCGCCGAGGCCGAGGCCGTGCGTCGCACCGCTCCCGTGGCACCCCCGAGCGACACCGTGCGCATCGGCGGGTTCGTGGTGCAGCGCCAGTGCCCGCACCGGCAGGCCGACCTCGGCGAGTTCGGCATCCTCGACGGCGACCACATCGTGTGCACGCTGCACGGATGGAGGTTCCGCACCTCCGACGGTTCCTGCGTCAACGCCGACGACCGCCGGCTCCAGATCCACCCGGTGGACTGACGCCAGCAGGGGCGCCCCACCCGATGGGCGTTGCGGCTGCCCCGCTCAGTCGAGCGGGATCGGCAGCTCGAACCAGATCGTCAGCGAGTACTTCGTACCGTCGGTGATCCGCGTGCTGCGGTGGGGATGCGTCACGAGGCTCGGCCACGCCAGCAGCGACCCCACCGGCACCGACGAGTTGTCGGCGCCCTGCTGCGGAAACTCCAGCACCGCTCCCGAGTAGCCGTCGTTCAGCTTGATGCTCGCCGACACCTGTGCGACGTCGTGATGGAGCCGCAGTTCCTCCTGCTCGCCGGGGCGATAGGTGATGACGAACGCGTCGCGGATGCCGTGGTACTCGATCATCGGCCAGTGCCGACGGAGCTGCGGCCAGATGCGCCGCCCCATGTCGTTCGTCACCGCCTCGAAGAGGCGCGGGCTGATGGTCATCAACGAGATCTCGCTGCCCGGCACCGGGTCGTCGTCCGCGGCGGCGAAGCCACCGGCGGCCTCCGCCGCTCGCACGAGCGTCGCACAGAACTCGGGCGTCCAGCACGGCACGACCACGAGGTCCTGCGCGAGCACCGTGGTGCCCGTGCGATCGTCGATGGCGCCCGCATAGCCGAGGATGCGCTGCAGGTCGTCCGGTACCACGACACCATCGTGTCACTCCGTTCGGCACGGACGCAGCACCGCCCGCGACGGGGTCAACTAGGGTCGGAGAGGTGAACGGAGCCGATACGCAGGCTGCCAGCACGATTCCGTCGGTGGCGACCATCCGCCGCATCGTGACGCGTCGCTCGTGGATCGCTGTTCCCATCGTCGCGGCATGCACCGGTCTGCTCTTTGCCCAGGAGTCGAAGCTGGATGTGATGCCAGCCACCGTCTACATGGTTCGCACCTACGAGATGACGAGCCCGCTTCCCCATCTCGCTGCGCTCGGCATCGACCCGTCGGCCTTCGCCCCGATGCTCAGCTCGACCGGCACGATGGCCAGGTTCAACGACGAGGAGCTGGGTCGCCAGCGTGCCGAACGCACCGGCAATCCCGCCGAGCTGCGGGTCGAGCAGACGACCACCGACTTCGCCGCCATCAAGCAGGAGTTCCAGGAGTCGCGCAGCATCTACACGATGATCGTCGCGGGCACCAACGTCTACAACATCATCTGCGACAAGGTCGACTACGACGAGTGCGCCACCGCATCGGATGGCGGGGCCGTGGAGTTCGCCGCCCTGTTGAACGAGTCCTTCCGCACCGCGACGAACGACGTCGCCGTGCTGATCGGCAAGCGCGCGGACGCCATCGCCGCCGTCGAGCGCAGCGGTTTGAGCGACGCCGAGCGCGCGACCCTGGTCGAGCTCGAGGCGTCCATGCGGTCTCAGGTCACCGTGCTCGAGGATGTCGCCGCAGGAAGCACCTACGACGCGACGATGATCGGCGAGTACGTCATCAACCAGGCGGCGACGGTTTCGACGGTCAAGACGTCCACCTACGCCCTGGGCGTCGGAATCGGACTGCTCATCTCGGTGCTGGTACTGCTGCAGATGGCGGTGCTGTACGAGCGCCGTCAGCGAACCACGGCCCGGTGAGTCCCGCGACCATCAGTGCCAGGAGCACGTGGTTGCCGGTGACGAACGACTCCTGCGTGGCGGCGGCCAGCACGAACACGGCCAGTCCCGCGTAGATCGAGCCGAGCCGACGATCCGACACCCGCTCGCGGTGGCCCCGCAGCGCCGTCGCAACGAACGCGGCAAACAGCGCCACGGCGACCACGCCACCACCGAGTGCGATGTCGTAGTACGAACTGTGCGACCACGGGCCGGTGCGCTCGCGCCACAGCCACAGTTCGCGCGGGAAGAACGTCAGCGACTCCCACGCCGCCATCCAACCCCACCCAAACCAGGGGCGCTCGAGGAAACCGTCGACGCTCGCCATCCAGAGGTTCTCGCGACCGCCGATGCCGAACGGGCGGGTGAAGCGGCCGAACCAGCGCGCGAGCAGCGCCAGCACCCACGGCAGCACGACCACGGCCCAGAGCACCGCCGTCCACGCACGTCCGGCGAGGCCCCTCACCGCGTCCGACGCCGCCGCGCGCACGAGCAGCGCCACTGCGAGGCCGATGGTGCACGCCGCGACCGTCGTCTCCGAGCGGGTGCCGAGCGCAACGACGAGGTGCAGCACGGTGCACGCAACGAGCACCGCTGCACGGCGCCGAGCGCCGCGACGCCACGCATCCGTGAGCAGCGCCGCCGCCGCGAACACGCCGAGCGCCGCGACGGGAGCGAGCGAA
>JBIIHV010000076.1:0-7788 GCA_044235415.1 Ilumatobacteraceae bacterium
GAACCCACCACCTCTTCCTTACCATGGAAGTGCTCTACCGAATGAGCTAAGAGGGCGTAACCGACGGGCAGTCTAGGGGCGGCGGTCGCGTCCGCCGCCCCGACGGAATTGGTGGGCCGGGAAGGATTCGAACCTTCGTAGGCAGAAGCCGGCAGATTTACAGTCTGCTCCCTTTGGCCGCTTGGGTACCGACCCCACTCCACCACAGCCTACCGATCCGTTATCTTCTCCCGCGTGCCGAGTTTCGACGTCGTCTCCGAGATCGACCGCCAGGAGCTGCGCAACGCCGTCGACCAGGCGCAGCGCGAGCTCGCCACCCGCTTCGACTTCAAGAACACCAACTCCGAGATCGACCAGAAGGACCTGGTGCTCACCCTCTCCACCGTCAGCGAGGACCGGCTGCGGGCGCTGCGCACCCTGCTGGAGGAGAAGTTCGTCAAGCGCAAGCTCTCGCTGAAGGGACTCGACTGGGGGAAGATCGAGCAGGCGTCCGGCGACACCGTCCGGCAGGTGGTCACCGTGAAGGTGGGCATCGACTCGGACAAGGCGCGCGAGATCAACCGCTTGATCAAGGAGAAGGGCCCGAAGGGCGTGTCGAGCCAGTCGCAGGCCCAGCAGATCCGCGTCACCGGCAAGAAGCGCGACGACCTGCAGGCCGTGATCGCACTGCTGCGGGAGGCCGACCTCGGCATCCCGCTGCAGTTCGAGAACTTCCGCGACTGACGCGTCAGTCCTCGGGAGCCGCCGCCTCGGCCCTGCGCTTCAGTTCGTCCACCACCGACGCATCGGCCAGCGTGGTCGTGTCGCCGAGGTTGCGCCCCTCTGCAACGTCGCGCAGCAGGCGGCGCATGATCTTGCCGCTCCGCGTCTTCGGCAGGTCGGGCGTGAAGTAAACGGTCTTCGGCTTGGCGATGGCGCCGATCTCGGTGGCCACGTGGTCGCGCAGCGACTTCTCGTCGGCCTGCGCGCCGCCACGGAGCGTGACGTAGGCGATGATCGCCTGGCCCGTCGTCGGGTCGTTCGCCCCGACCACTGCGGCCTCGGCGACGCTCGGGTGCGACACCAGCGCCGACTCGACCTCCGTGGTGCTGATGCGGTGCCCCGACACGTTCATGACGTCGTCGACGCGGCCGAGCAACCAGAGATACCCGTCGTCGTCGAGCTTGGCGCCGTCGCCCGCGAAGTAGCGGCCGGGGAACCGGCTCCAGTACGTCTCGCGAAAGCGGGCTGGGTCGCCCCACACGCCCCGCAGCATGCCCGGCCACGGCTTCGTCAGCGTGAGGTAGCCGCCGCCGCGCGCCACCGGTGCGCCCTGCTCGTCGACGAGTTCGGCACCGACTCCCGGCAACGGGTGCGTCGCCGAGCCCGGCTTGGTCGCCGTCACTCCCGGCAACGGGGAAATCATGATGCCGCCGGTCTCCGTCTGCCACCACGTGTCGACGATCGGGCAACGACCGCCGCCGATGTGCTCGTGGTACCACATCCACGCCTCGGGGTTGATGGGCTCGCCCACCGACCCGATCAGCCGCAGCGACGAGAGGTCGTGCTTCGCCGGCTCGGCGGTGCCCCACTTCATGAACGTCCTGATGGCCGTCGGCGCCGTGTAGAAGACGGTCACCTTGTACTTCTCGATGATCGACCAGAAGCGGTCGTTCGCCGGGAAGTTCGGCACGCCCTCGTACATCACCTGCGTCGCTCCGTTGGCGAGCGGGCCGTAGACGATGTAGCTGTGGCCGGTGATCCAGCCGACGTCGGCCGTGCACCAGTAGACGTCGGTGTCGGGCTTGTGGTCGAACACGTACTTGAACGTGTAGGCGACCTGCGCGAGGTAGCCGCCGCTCGTGTGCATGATGCCCTTCGGCTTGCCGGTGGTGCCCGACGTGTACAGCAGGAAGAGCAGCTGCTCGGCATCCATCGGCTCGGCCGGACACTCCGTCTCTGCCGCCGCCATGAGGTCGTGCCACCAGTGGTCACGGCCGGCGACCATGTCGACCGGATTGCCACCGCGCCGCAGCACCACGACGTGCTCGATGCTGGGCGTGGACGCGAGCGCCGCATCGGCCTGGGCCTTCAGCGGGAAGACCTCGCCGCGCCGCCAGCCGCCGTCGGCGGTGACGAGCACCTTCGCCGACGCGTCGTTGATGCGGTCGGCAAGTGCCTGGGCGGAGAAGCCGCCGAACACGACGCTGTGGGCGGCGCCGATGCGGGCGCACGCGAGCATCGCGACCGCCGCCTCGGGCACCATCGGCATGTAGATGTTCACCCGGTCGCCGCGACCGACGCCGAGCGACTTCAGCACGTTGGCGAAGCGCTGTACGTCGTCGAGCAGCTCGCGGTACGTGACCGTCCGCACGTCGCCCGGCTCGCCCTCCCAGTGGATCGCGACCTTGTCGCCGAGTCCCGCGAGCACGTGGCGGTCGAGGCAGTTGTACGCCACGTTCAACGTCCCACCGACGAACCACTTGCTGTCGGGAAGGTTCCACTCGCAGGTTGTGGTCCACGGTTGGTACCAGTGCAGGAGCTCGCGCGACTGGCGCGCCCAGAACTCCTCGTGGCCGCGCGCGGCCTCCTCCCAGAGCGAACGGTCGGGTGCGTTCGCCGCTGCGGCGAACGCGGGCGGCGGCGGGAACAGGCGCGACTCGCTGCTGAGTGCCTCGATGGCCTGTGTGGGGTCGGGGGTGGGCATGGGATTCCTCCCGTGTCGGGTTGCCGTTGAGATTACGAGTCGGCGCCGGCGTGCCCAAACGACCGGGTCAATGGACGATCGTCACGACGCTGAAGCCGCCCAGACCGGCCGGGTCCATCAGGGCCTCGGCCTCGGCGATCCGGCTGCGCATTGCCACCGCCCGCAGATCCGGGGCGGCGGCCGCCTCCTGCCACGCCTGCCGACCCTCCTCCACCAGCGCATCGATCCCGAGCGTCCCCAGCCAGTCGCGCTGCCGCTGGACGCCCGCGCCGGGATGGCCGGCGAGCACCTGGTCGAGGCACACCTCGCACGTCACGTCCTGCGAGCCGGGCTCGGCGAGGTAGTGGCCGCCCCGCTCGTGGCGCCGGTAGGTGCGCAGCCATTCGCGCCAGGGACGGGCGGCCAGCGACACGGTGTCGGGACTGCAGTAGTCGACGAGGACCACCGCCCCGGGCGCCGAGATGCGGAGCGCGCGCGAGACGAATTCGGCAGCCCGTTCCTGCACCGGCACCCGCGCACCGAGGGGGGCGTCGTCGGGCAACGGAAACGGCGACGCTCCGCCGCGCAGCACCTCGACGAACCGGCCCGCCTCGTGCGCCACCCACGCCTCGCGCCATCCGCCGTCGTGCACGAAGAGCCGGAACGGCAGGTTGTCGAGCAGCTCGTTGGCGAAGACGACCCCTGCGGCGGAGTCCTCCGGCAGTTCGGCCGTCGATTCGACGCCCGACGGGTGCTGCCCGCGCAGCTCCGGCGACCGCTCGACCGCGACGTACTCGAGCGCGCCGCTGCACCGTGGGCGCGCCGCGAGCACCGATCGCGCGAGCGTGCCGCGACCGGCGCCGACCTCGACCATGCGGAACCGTCCGGGTTCTCCGAGCCGGTCCCACGTCTCGTCGAGCATCCGCGCGACGAGGACGCCGAAGAGCGGGCCGGTCTCGGGCGAGGTCAGGAAGTCGCCGCGACGACCGGCGCCGCCACCCGACGTGTAGAAACCCGACGGGCCGTAGAGCGCGACGTCGAGGAACTCGTCGAAGCGCAGGGCACCGCCCGCCGCGGCGATGGCCCGTGCGACGTCGTCAGCCGCCGGCGCCACCTGCGACCGCGGCGAACCTCGCGACGTCCGCGAGGTCGAGCCCGATCGACGGGAGCACGCCGAGCACCACCGTCGCGACACCGGTGATGCCGAGTGCCAGCGACAGCGACCCCGGGGTGTCCGCACGTGCGGGGACGCCCTCGGGCACCGGCTTCATCCAGATCTCGCGCAGGACCGTGCCGTAGTAGCCGAATGCGACGACCGAGTTGACCGCGCCGACGATGGCGAGGGCGTAGCTCCATCCGGTGCCTGCATCGAGCAGCACCTGGAACGACGCGAACTTGGCGATCCAGCCGCCGAGCGGCGGGATGCCCGCAAGTGAGGCGAGGAACACCGTGGCGAGGGTGCCCAGTACCGGGGCGTACGAGAACAACCCGCCCCACGACGAGATGTTGCCGCTCCGCGTCGTCCGCGAGACCGCGATGACCACCGCGAACAGTCCGAGGTTCGTCGCCGCGTAGATGAGCAGGTACAGCACGACGGCACGCAGGGCCCCGTCGCCCCTCGTGCCCGCGACGGCCAGCGGCATGAGCACGAACCCACCCTGGCTGATCGACGAGTACGCCAGCATGCGCACGATGTTCGTCTGGCGCAGCGCGAGCACGTTGCCGACCGTCATGGTCAGCGCCGCCAGCACCCAGATCAGCGGCTCCCACACGTCGCTGCCGGCCGGGAACGCGACCAGCAGCACCGTGACGAGCGCCACGAAGCCTCCGCTCTTCGACGCGACCGAGAGGAACGCGGTCACCGGTGTCGGCGCACCCTCGTAGGTGTCGGGTGCCCATGCGTGGAACGGCACGGCCGACACCTTGAAGGCGAAGCCGACCACCACGAAGACCGTACCGAGCACGTTGATCGCGGCGAGGTCGCCCTCGAATGCGATCCTGGCGCCGATCTCCGACAGGAGCGTGGTGTTCGTCGTGCCGTAGAGCAGCGACATGCCGTAGAGCATCACTGCCGACGCGAACACGCCCAGCAGGAAGTACTTCACCCCCGCCTCGTTGCTGCGGCTGTCGCGCTTGCGCCAGGCGGCGAGCATGTAGGCGGGGATCGACAGGAACTCGAGCGCCACGAACACCGACACCAGGTCGCGCGACGACGACATCATCACCATTCCGAGGATGCTCGTGAGCAGGAGGAACCAGTACTCGCCCTTCCATGTCTCGCTCTCCTCGACGTGGCGGCTCGAGAGCAGCACCACCACGTAGCCGGCGACGAGGAACACGCCCTTCATCACCAGCGAGAACTGGTCGACCACGTACCGGCCGTCGAACATCGATCGGAAGTCGCCCGAGCCGAGGTCGAGCGACACGGTCAGCACCGGCAACGCCGCCCCCAGCAGGGTGAATCCGGCGAGCGACGAGAGGATCCACTTCCGCGACTCGTCGAGGAAGAGGTCGGCCAGCAGCACGATGCAGATGCCACCTGCGAGCACGAGCTCGGGCGCGAGCGCGTGGTAGTCGATGACCGGCGCGACCCACTCCGCTGCCTGCACGGCGATCACTGCATCACCCGCCGAACGCCTTCAGGACCCCCTGCACCGCGGGGTCGAAGACCGTGAACAGCAGGTTGGGCACGACGCCGAACAGCAGGATCGCCACCAGCAGCGGCGTCCATGCCAACCACTCGAAGCGGTTCACGTCGCCGATGCCGTGGCCGTCGCCGTCGCCGTGGCCGTGGCCCGAACCGCCGCCGGCGAACTCCGGCTTCGGCTGACCGAACGCCACGCGCTGGAAGAGCCACAGGAGGTAGGCCGCAGCGAGCACGGTGCCGAGCGCAGCAATCACCATGTAGACGCGGTAGGTCGTCACGTTGAGCCCCTCGGCCGGGCTGTACGCGGAGAGGATCGCCGGAAATTCGCCCCAGAAGCCCGCGAGCCCGGGGAGTCCGAGCGAGGCCATGCTCGTGAATCCGAGGATCCAGCCCAGTCGCGGCGCCTGCACGAGCAGGCCACCGAGCCGCTTGATCTCGAGCGTGTGGTAGCGCTCCTTCATGCTCCCCGCCACGAAGAAGAGCATGCCGGTGATGAGGCCGTGGGCGACCATGCCGAACATCGCCGCACTGACGCCGAAGTCGGTGAGGGTGGAGATGCCCAGCATCACGAATCCCATGTGCGCGACCGACGAGAACGCAATGAGCCGCTTCATGTCGGTCTGGGCGAGGCAGCCGAGCGCGCCGTAGATGATGCCCACGACGGCGAGCCCGCCGATCCACGGTGCCCAGGCGATCGCCGCATCCGGCAGCGTCGGGATGGCGATCCGGACGAAGCCGTAGGTGCCCAGCTTCAGCAGGATCGCGGCGAGGATCACCGAGCCCTGCGTCGGCGCCTGCGTGTGGGCGTCCGGCAGCCAGGTGTGGAACGGGAACATCGGCACCTTCACGGCGAAGCCGACGAACATTCCCGCAAAGATCCAGATCTGGAGCGTCCGGCCGAGCGTGCCGCCCTGCTCCACGAGGAACGGGATCGCGAAGCTCTCGCCGCCGGTCTTGAAGAACAGCGCGAGGAACGCGACGAGCATCAGCGCCGACCCGAACATCGTGTAGAGGAAGAACTTCAGCGACGCGTACTGGCGCTGCTCGCCGCCCCACACGCCGATGAGGAAGTACATCGGCAGCAGGACCACCTCGAAGAAGACGAAGAAGAGGATCAGGTCCTGCGCGATGAACGTCCCCGCCATGCCGGTCTGCAGCACGAGCATCAAGGCGAAGAACGCGCGCGGATTGCCCGGCGACGGGACATGGTCGAGGCTGTAGATGACCACGAGGAACGTGACCACCATGGACAGCAGGTACAGCGGGAGGCTGATCCCGTCGAGGCCGATGAAGTACGAGCTCTTGATGAGCGGGATCCACTCGCGGTCGGCCACGAACTGCATGGAGCCCGCGGCGCCGTAGTCGAACCGCAGAGCGGTCAGGATGCCGACGGCGAGGGTCGCCGCGGATGCCAGCAGCGCGACTCCCTTGGCCGCCTCCTCGCGCGCCTTCGGAAGCAGCATGATGACCAGCACGCCGGCCAGCGGCAGGAACGTGCCGAGGCTCAGCAGCCAGTTGTCGTCTCGAAGCATGTGCGCGGACTCCTCTCGGGGTTCCTAGGTGTTGACGATGACGAGGACGAGGGCCGCCACCGCGGCGGCCGCGAAGAGCAGCGCGCCGTACTGGCTGACCTTGCCGGATTGGATGGGCTGCACCGCGCCACCCGCGCCGCGCGTGGCGCGGCCGGATGCGTTGACGGCGCCGTCGACCACGCGCTGGTCGACGTTGCGGTAGAGCCAGCCGGACACCAGGCGCGAGACCGCGGCAACCGCGTGCAGGATGCCGTCGATCACGCGCTGGTTGAACCAGTACGCGGCGCGGGCGATGGGCCCGGCGACGGCGCGGACGACCACGCGCTCGTACAGGGCGTCGAGGAAGTACTTGTTGACGAGCAGGGCATGAAGCCAGCGCAGCGGCGCGACGCGCGTCGTGAGGCCGGCGAACGGCCGCATCTTCCTCGTGTACACCGCGACGGAGAGCAGCCAGCTGATCGCGATCCCCGCGAAGACGATCGCCAGCGACAGCAGGGCCTTCGACCACTTGAACTTCGCGTGCTCGAGCGCCGGGGCGTAGCAGACGCCGCTCTCGGGTGCCTCCGTGCCGCACGGCGTGGCGGAGTGGCCCTCCTCCGACGCCATGGCGCGCGACTCGCCGGGACCGCCGTGCGCAACGACCTCGACGACGGCGGGACGGGGTTCGACCCAGTCCTTCAGGCGCTCCCACGAGGAGCCGAACGGCGTCGCGTTGAGGAAACCCGACCCGATGGCAAGCGTGGCGAGGAGCACGAGCGGCACGGTGATCAGCGGACCGCTCTCGCGGGGGCCGGCATGCGAGTCGTGGGCGTCGTGGCCGTGGTCATCGTGGCCGTGGTCGTCGTGGGCACCGTGGCTGCCCTCGCCCGCCGACGCTCCGCGTGGCGATCCGAAGAAGGTCAGGTACGTGGCGCGCGTCATGTACGCCGCAGTCAGGAACGCGC
>JBIIHV010000002.1:0-24101 GCA_044235415.1 Ilumatobacteraceae bacterium
CGCAGCACGAGGATCGACGTCGCTGCGCGCACCACGGCTCGCGAGGGTAGTGGCGGGGGTACGATCCGACCGTGGCGCACCTGCGCTTGTTTGCATCGGCCCGCGAGGCGGCGGGCACGTCCGCGGATCGCGTCGACGGCTCGACGGTCGGCGAGGTGCTGGACGCTGCGTGCGAACGCTTCGGTGACGGCTTCGTCCACGTGCTTGCGACGTGCCGCGTGTGGGTGAACGGCGAGTCCGCGGATCGCGCGACGGCGGTCGGTGCCGAGGACGAGGTTGCGGTCCTGCCGCCGGTGTCGGGTGGGGCGCGGTGACCGTCGCCGACGTGCGCCGCGAGCGCAGGCTGCTGCAGCTCGAGGAGGATGCCGTGTCGTTTGCACGGCGGATCGCGCAGGGCCGTCTGGACATCGCCCGCGCCGAGCGCGAGCGACGCACCACGGGTGCCCAGCCGGACGACGTTGCGCGCCACATGGCCGAGGTGCTCGGTGCCGAGCGGGGCGGCGGCTCGACGCGGCCCCCACGGTCGACCGAGGTGCCGCTCGACCACCCGATCGTCGCCGAGCTCGAGGCGCTGTGCGAGGCCGTGGGCTTCGGTGCCGTGGCGACGCTCGACGGCGCCTCGCTGGACGCGGCGATCTCGTCACTGGAGGAGTTCGAGCGCAGGTGCTCCTCGCTGCGCCGCGACCTGTTCGGGCGCATCGACGCCCTCACCGCCGAGCTCGTCCGCAGCTACCGGGACGGCGAGGCCTCGGTGGACTCCCTCCTCGACGAGGGCTGAGCGCGGCCGCCGTTCCGCCGGCGGGAATAGCGGGACCCCCGAGGTAGGTTCTTCATCCCATGCAGCGCATCGCGATGTTGTCGATGCACACGTCGCCCCTGGCCCAGCCCGGTGTGGGCGACGGCGGGGGCATGAACGTCTACGTGCGGGAGCTCGTGTCCGCCCTGGCGAACCGCGGCGTGGCGTGCACCACCTTCACCCGTCGCTGGCGCGAGGGACTGCCCGAGGTCGTCGAGGTCGAGCCGAACCACCGCGTCGTCCACGTCGACGCCGGGGATCCGGCGCTCCCGAAGGAGCAGCTCGTCGGCACCGTCGACCGCTTCACCGACGGCGTCGCGTCGTTCCTCGCCCGCGACGGCGGCACCGACGTGCTGCACGCGAACTACTGGCTGTCGGGTCTCGCGGGGCACCGGTTGAAGCACGAGCTGAACCTCCCGCTCGTCACGACGTTCCATACCTTCGCCCGGGTGAAGAGCCAGGGCGGCGACCACGAGTCCCACGAGCGCGAGCAGGCCGAGCTCGAGGTGATCGGCTGCGCCGACGCGATCTGCGTCAGCTGTCCCGAGGAGCGCACCGAGTTCGAGTCGCTCTACGGCCGTGCGCCCGGAGCGATCGAGGTCGTGTCGCCGGGCGTCGAACGCGCACTGTTCACGCCGGGCGACCAGCGCGGCGCACGAACCGCGCTGCGGCTGGGCGACGGACCGATCCTGCTCTTCGTCGGCCGCATCCAGCCCTTGAAGGGACTCGACGTCGCCGTCGAGGCGCTGGCGGCGCTGGGACTGCCGGACGCACGCCTCGTCGTCGTCGGCGGCGCGAGCGGCGGGCAGGGTGACGGCGAGATCGCCCGCATCCGCGCGCTCGTCGACCGGCTCGGCTTGCGCGACCGCGTCGAGTTCCACCCGCCGCAACCGCACCACGCGCTGTCGACGTACTACCGCGCCGCCGACGTCGTGCTGGTTCCGTCGCGCAGCGAGAGCTTCGGACTCGTCGCGCTCGAGGCGGCCGCCTGCGGCGTCCCGGTGGTGGCCACCGCGGTCGGCGGGTTGACCACGATCGTCGACCACGGGCGCACCGGATACCTCGTTCCGGACCGTTCACCCGAGTCGTTCGCCCGTCTGGCGCGCACGCTGATCGACGATCCGTTGCGCGCGCTGCAGATGGGCACGGCCGCGGCGCACCGCGCCACCCGGTTCACGTGGGCGGAGGCGGCCCGCGCGGCGTCGGGGCTCTACCGCGACCTCCAGGCGCGCCGACTCGTCGCCTGCGCAGGGTGAACGACTGGCTCGACGGCGCGGCGCTCGACGGGCTCGAGCAGCGGATCGACTCCTGGCTGCGCGCGGCGCGCGGCGCACACCCGGCAATCGTCGCGATCGACCGCGGGGCTCCCGGCGAGCGCCGGTGGTACGTGCGCATGGCGGGCGAGGCGAAGGAATTCACGACGGTCTGGCTGCACCTTGGCCAGCGCACCCTGCGGTACGAGACCTACGTGATGCCGGCGCCGGAGGAGAACGTCGCGGCGGTGTACGAGTCGGTGCTGCGGCGCAACGAGCGGCTGGTGGGGGCGTGGTTCTCGATCGGAGGAGAGGACGCCATCTACCTGCGCGGGGCCGTCCCCGTCGACCGGCTGGACGAACGGGCGATCGACGGCATTCTCGGCACGCTGTACCAGACGGTCGAGCGCGCGTTTCCATCGCTCATCCGCGCCGGATTCGCCAGCCGGTTCGCCGACTGATCGGCCACCGGCCGTAGCCTGCCGACGGTGGGCGAGGGCATCCAGTTCATCGGCGGCGGCAACATGGGCGCCGCCATCGTCGCGGGGCTGGTGCGGGCCGGATGGGACCCGGGCTCGATCACCGTCGTCGAGACGAGCCCCGACCGCCGGGCTGCGCTCGCTGGGCTGGTTCCCGGCGTCACGGTCGTCGATGCGCCGCGCGCCTGCACGTCGGGCGTCGTCGCGGTGAAGCCGGGCGGCGCGCTCGACGCGTGCCGCACGCTGGCCGGCCATGGCGCAACCCGCGTGCTGTCGATCGCGGCGGGCATCGGCGCCGGGGCGCTGCAGGACGCCGTGGGGCCGTCGTGCGCGGTGGTGCGCGCCATGCCGAACACCCCCGCGCTGGTGGGTGAGGCCGTGTCGGCCATCACGGGTTCGGCGCGCTGCGCGCCGGAGGATCTCGACTGGGCCGAGGCGGTGCTGGGTGCGGTGGGCACGGTGGTGCGCGTCCCCGAGCACCTGATGGACGCGGTCACCGCCGTCAGCGGGTCCGGCCCGGCGTACGTCTTCCTGCTGGCCGAGGCGCTCGTCGCCGCGGGCACCGAGCAGGGTCTCGACCCCCGCGACGCCGACGAGCTGGTCCGGCAATTGCTGGTGGGCGCCGCCCGCCTCCTGCGCGACTCGCCGGACGGACCCGACGTGCTGCGCGCCAGGGTGACGTCCCCGAACGGGGTGACCGAGCGGGCGATCGCGGCGTTCGAGGCCGCCGGCTTCCGGGACGCGGTCCGGTCGGCGGTGGCTGCGGCCGTCAGGCGCAGTGAAGAGCTCGGCAGGTAGGTCGCTAGGGTATGACGCAGTTCACGATCACCGGTCGGGTCCGTCCCGTCACCGGGAGTCGCGCCCGCAAGGGTGCGCCGTTTGGGCCGGTGCCGTCGGGGGGTTGGCACCGGCCCATTCGTTGTACCGGCTCTGGTTGCGCATCCGTCGAGGTATGCATCCGATGACCGGCCACTCGTACGTCTCGCTGCTCACCGACTACGGCACGCGCGACGAGTTCGTCGGCGTCGTGAAGTGCGTGATCGCCGACGTCGCGCCGCATGCGACGGTGATCGACATCACGCACGACGTGGCGCCGTTCGACGTGCGCGCGGGATCGCTCGCTCTCGCCCGCGCGGTGCCGTACGTGCCGCGCGGCGTCGTAATGGCCGTGGTCGATCCGGGCGTCGGGACCAGCCGCCGCGCCATCGCGGTGTCGGTCGCGGGCGGCACCGGCATCTTCATCGGCCCCGACAACGGGCTGCTTGCACCGGCGGTGGCGCTCGCCGGCGGGGCGGAGTCGGCGGTGGAACTTGCGAACCCGCGATTCCACCTCGAGGCGCCGGGCGCCACATTCGCAGGGCGCGACGTGTTCGCGCCGGTCGCGGGCCATTTGTGTGCGGGAGTGCCGCTGGCGGAGATGGGGCCGGAGATCGATCCGGGGGGGATCCTGCCGGGCGTGGTGCCGCTGCCGCGCGAGGTGGACGGCGCGCTGCACTGCGAGGTCACCTGGGTCGACCGGTTCGGCAACTGCCAGCTCAACGTCTCGGCGGAGGAAGCCGCGGCGCTCGGTCCCGTGCTGCGCGTGGTGATCGGCGCAGAGGACCCCGCGCGCGCAATTGAGCGCTCGGCGCCGGTTGTTGCCTCGTATGCGGCGATCGGTGGCGGGCTCGGTCTCGTCGTCGATTCGTACGGCATGCTCTCGATCGCGACCGACCGCGGCTCGGCCGCCGTCGACACCGGGCTCGGTGCCGGCGCCCTCGTGGTGCTCTCGGCCGGCACGGCCACCGCGACGCCCGTGCAGATCGGCCGCGCGCCGCGGGCGTAGGCTCCGCTCGTGCGCCCCGCCACGACGCTCGCGATCGGCCTGCTCTTTGCCGCGATCCTCGTCGCGGGGCTGATCTCGCTCCTCGGCGCGGGATGAACCTCGCCGGCATCGTCGACGGCCACCCCGACGGTGCGACGGCGCTGCGGTGGACCGGTGGGTCGTGCACCTTCGGCGAATTGCGCTCCCGCGTCGCGTCCCTGCGCGGCGCGCTCATGCGGAGCGGCAGCGCCCCCGGCGGCCGCGTGGCACTGCTGTGCGCGAACAGCCCGACCTTCGTCGAGGCGTGGCTCGCCACGCTCGGTGCTGGTGCGGTCGCGGTGCCGCTGAACCCGATGAGCCCTGCCGCCGAACTGCAGCGCGAGCTCGATGTCGTGCAGCCCGGCGTCGTGGTGGTCGACGACACGGGCGCCGCGGCATGGGCGGGCGTCGATACGAGGCGGCTCGGACGCCTCGTCGCGACGTGGGCGCCAGACGGCGCGGACGTGGCGGGTGCGGTGCCCGCGTCGGAGCTGCACGGCGGCGCATCGGCACCGGTGGCCGACGTCCCGCCGTCCGCGCCGGCGGCGCTGCTCTTCACGAGCGGCACGGCGGGAGCGCCCAAGGCTGCGGTACTGACCCACGGTTGTCTGTCGGCGAACCTCGAGCAGCTGGCCGGTGCCGTGCCGCTCGGCCCCGACGACGTGGTGCTCGGACTCCTGCCGATGTTCCACATCTTCGGCCTGAACGTCGTGCTCGGCAGCGCGCTGCGCGGCGGCGCGACGGTGGTGCTCGAGCAGCGGTTCGACCCCGCCGCATTCGTCGGGGCGGTGCGGCAGCACGGCATCACCGTGCTGCCGGGTGCGCCGCCGTTGTGGGCGGCCGTCGCGCGCGACGAGTCGATCCCGACGGACGCGTTCGCGGGGGTGCGACTCGGCCTCACGGGTGCCGCGAAGATGCCGGAGGCCGTCAGCCGTTCGATCCACGACCGGTTCGGCCTCGCCGTGGCGGAGGGCTACGGGCTCACGGAGGCGTCGCCGGTGGTCAGCGTGTCGCACGGCGCGCGGTGGAAGGTCGGGTCGATCGGCCGTCCGCTCCCGGGTGTCGAGGTGCGGCTGGTCGACGAGGACGGATCCACGGTCGAGCGGGGCGACCCCGGGGAGGTGTGGGTGCGCGGCGACAACATCTTCGCCGGCTACCTCGACGACGACGAGGCGACGTCGCGGGTGCTCGTCGACGGGTGGCTCCGGACGGGCGACGTCGCGGTCGCGGACGAGGACGGCGACCTGGAGATCGTCGACCGCAGGAAGGATCTCATCATCGTCTCGGGCTTCAACGTGTATCCCACCGAGGTCGAGTCGGCGATCGAGTCGCACCCGGCCGTCGCGCTCGCTGCGGTCGTCGGTGTGCCCGACGAGCGGACGGGCGAGGCGGTCGTCGCGCACGTGGTGCTCCGCGACGGTGCGCTGCTCGACGAACAGGCGTTGATCGCGCACTGCCGCGGGCTCGTCGCCCGCTACAAGTGCCCCGTCAGCGTGCGGTTCGCCGCGTCACTGCCACTCGGCGGAACGGGCAAGGTACTGCGCCGCGCGCTGTCGTGACTGCCCGCCGCCTGCGGCGAGGAATCCCGCGAACAGCACGGTGACGCCGGCGAGCAGGGTGACGACGAACGCGCGGTCGTCCCCGAGTCGCCCCGCAAGCGAGCCGCTGAGCGACAGGACCACGGTTCCCGTGGCGATCAGCAGGTTGGCGAGCACCAGCCGTCGCGGCGCCAGCGCGGTGCGTGCGCCCCTGCTGGGCAGCGACGCAGAGCGGCCGCGCAGCAGCCGCACGACCGACCATGCGGCACCGACGAAGATGACCAGGGCCGCGGCGCCCGAGCCGACCGCGGCGAGGATCCGCGGGAGCGCGCCGAAGACATCGCGTCCGCGCGGAAGGTCGTCCGGATCGATGGAGCCGGTCATCGGCGTCACCACGAGCACGCCGGCCGCGAACGCCGAGGCGAGCGCGAGGCCGCGGGCGACCGGGTCGCCGACGCGCCGTCCCGCCAGCAGGTAGACGGTGCCGAGCGACAGCCACGCCACGTTCAGCACGGCACCGGCGAGGAAGAACGTGCGGAACACGGGGCCGTTCCACCCCGCGGCGGTCCCCCACCAGAGTGCGAACGACCCAGCCGCGAAGAGCGCCATCGCCGTGCACCATGCGCCGTCGTGCGGTTGTCGCCGTCGGAGCCAGCGGTCGAGCGCCGAGAGCGAGAATGCCGTGGCGATCAGCGCCGCCGATGCTGCGAGCGCCGCGTCGAGCGAGGCGCTCATTGTGACGACGACTTCGTGAAAACCTGCACGAGCCCGTACCCTATGGCGCGTGCCCGCCAACGGCCCAGTCACGCGGCGAGAGGCACGGCGCCGGATCCCCGAAGCCGCGCTGTCTCGCCTGCCGGTCTACCTCCAGATCCTCACCGACCTGAAGGGCAGGTCGATCGAGCGCCTCTCGAGCGACGAGCTGGCCGAGCACGCGGGCGTCAACGCCGCAAAGGTGCGCAAGGACCTGTCGTACCTCGGCAGCTACGGCACCCGTGGTGTCGGCTACGACGTGTCCTACCTCGTGTACCAGATCAGCCGTGAGCTCGGCCTCCACCAGGACTGGAACGTCGTCATCGTCGGTGCCGGCAACCTCGGCCGGGCGCTCGCGAACTTCCACGGATTTTCGTCGCGGGGCTTCCCGGTGGCGGGGATCGTGGACGTCGACCGCGACAAGGTGGGGCGCAAGATCGCCGGCGTCCAGGTCCGGCACGTGGACGACCTCCGCGACATCGTGCGCTCCTGCGCCGTGAGCATCGGCGTCATCGCGACGCCCTCGGATGCCGCACAGGGCGCCGCCGACCTGCTCGTCGGGGCGGGCGTGCGCTCGATCCTCAACTTCGCATCGACGGTGCTGACGGTCCCGGATGCGATCTCCGTCCGGTCCGTCGACCTCGGCGCGGAGCTGCAGATCCTCGGGTACTACGAGCAGCAGAGCCGTGGCGGTGCGCCGACCGTGCCGTCCGCACGCACGGGGGCGCCGCGCCCCCGGACGAGCCCGGCTCCCTGAGCCGCCGGTCCGCGTGCGCTACTTCCTCAGCATCCGGCCGTGGGCGGCCCTCGGCCTGCTCGCTGCAGCGGCCATGGCCGTGTCGGTCGCGTGGCTCGGCGTGCGCAGCCTCGCGCCGGCGATCGATTCCGCTCCCGAGCGCCGCGACGTCGAGGTCATCGCCGCAGTTGCATCGGTCGAGGCGGAGGACGGATGGAGGGTTGACGACGGGCGCTCGTCGGGCTCGGCGCGCCTCGTGCTCGACGACGGCCGCACGGTGCTCGTCGCGGACGGCACGCTCGGTCAGGTCGACTGCGCGGTGCTCGACCAGCCATTCGGGTGCGTGCTGCTCGCCGACGCGCTCGGTGGCGCGATCGTGTGGTTCGCGTTGGGGCCGGCCGACGCGGAGGACGGCCAGCGATACCTGACGCTGCCGGCGCTGGTGGACATGCTGGAGGGGGGCGACCTCGGCGTACTGCCCAACGGCTGGGTGGTGCCGCTCGGTACGGGGGTGGTGCGCACCTGCGTCGAGGACACGGTGTCGTTGCGCGACTTCATCAACCGGTTCCCGCCCGACCGTGCGGCGACGGTGCTCGACCTGCTGAAGGATGCGGTCGTCGAGGTGCGCTGCACCGAGGACGCCGCGGCGGGCTAGGCGCGGGGCGCGAGCCGTGCGATCGCCGACGCCGCGCGGTACGCGGCCTCGGCGGGGCCGATCTCGTCGGGTCGCAGGAGGTTCGCCATGATCCGCAGCACCCACTCCATCAGCGTGTGCGAGCGGATGCCGACGCGCGACAGCTCGCGCATCAGGGCGGGACGGCCGATCACCCGCGCGAACAGGCGCGCGACGCGGAAGTACTGCCCGTACTCGTCCTGCAGCAGTCCCGGATAGCGGTCCATCGCCGCATCGCCGCCTCCGGCGAGCGCCTCGGCCAGCACCATTGCGGCGATCCGGGACGTCTCGTAGGCGTAGTCGATTCCCTCGCCGTTGAAGGGGTTGACGCTGCCTGCGGCGTCGCCCACGACGACGTACCCGGGTCCGGTCTTCGGTCCCACCGAGCCGCCCATCGGGATCTTGCCGCTCGTCGCGCGGCACTCAGGCTTGCCGGGGTCGATGCCCCAACGGTCGGCGATCATGTGCGCGTACGCGTCGAGCACCGTCGAGGTGTTGACGTCGCGGAAGCGCTTGAAGGTCGACAGCAGGCCGACGCCGACGTTGATCGTTCCGTCGCCGACGGGGAAGATCCAGCCGTAGCCGGGCATCGAGTTTCCGTGCCGGTCCTTCACGTCGAGCGCCGACTCGATCCACGGCTCGTCGTGCCGCGGGCTCGTCCAGTAGGTCCGGATGGCGGTGCCATACGGCCAGTCGCGGTTGCGCGCGGTGCCGAGAGCGCGCCCGAAGCGGCTGTTCGCCCCATCGGCCACGACGACGTACCTCGCGCGGACCTCGGTGGTCGCGCCGGATTCGACGTCGCGGATCGTCGCGCCGGCGAGTCGGGTGCCGTCCATCAGCGGTTCGGTCACCTCGTGCCCCTCGCGAAGGTCTGCTCCGGCGGCGACGGCGCGGCGGGCGACCATGTGGTCGAGCTCGCGCCGGCGCACGACGTAGCCGTGCCGGGGGTAGACGGGGTGCGTCGGCCACTGCAGCTCGAGCTCGCGGCCGTGCGCCGTGGCACGGAGTCCGTCGTAGCGGTGGAAGCGGGAGAGCTCGTCACCGAGGCCCATGTCCTCGAGCTGCTTCACCGCGCGAGGAGTGAGGCCGTCGCCACAGGTCTTGTCGCGCGGAAAGTGCTTCTTCTCCGCGACGAGCACGCGGACCCCGTGCTCGGCAAGCCAATATGCAGCCGCGGCTCCCGCCGGCCCGCAACCGACGACGAGGACGTCGGCGTCCTCTCGTCCGGAAGCCATGCGCGTCAGCGTACGGTCGCGCGCCCGTGCGGCGCCGTGTCGAGCGCGATCAGTCCGGGTTCAGCGTGCGGACGCCCGTGCCGTGGTCCCGACTTCGCGGGGAGGCTCGGGCATCAGGGCCGAGAAGTCCGTGTGGAGATTCACGAACGACGTCGCGCCCGACTCGAGCGCGGCGAAGATCTCCGACTCGGGCGAGCACCAGCGGGCGTACTCCGCGGCCCACTGCTCGGAGGCCGGATCGGCCCCGGAGATCTCGTAGCGCACGTGGCACACGACGCCGAGGATCTCGTATTCGGTGAGCGCCCCGCCTGCGGACTGCCCCTGCATCGGCATCGGGTTGCCGTTGTAGGACAACGGCGCGTGCGCGCCGCCCTCGCGATCGGGATCGCCGTACACGGGGAGCTCCGCCGAGACGAACGCCTGGCTGCCGACGTAGACGAAGTTCAGCATGTCCTCGATGTGTGGGAAGGTCTTGAGCACCTCTCCCTCGTGCATCACGCGCCCCGCACCGCCCTGTCCGGCGGCGCCGTGGCAGCCCGCGCACGATCCATAGACGCCTGCGCCGATGGCCATCGGCCCCTCGACGACCTCGTCCTTGGGCTGCAGCGCAAGGAGATAGAGGAACGCCCACATCGGCAGGAGGCTCAGCGTGGCCATCGCCCAGAACGGGATCTTCTTGCGCGTCTTCGCGCTCGCGATGTACTCCGGATCGGGGAGCGCGGCCTTCGGCGCGGGTGCTGCGGCGGCGGGCTGCGCCGGCGTCGCACGCGGCGCGACGGCGGGTGCTGCGGCGCCGGACGGCGCGGGCGACGCCGCGGCGGCGTCGCCCGACAGCTCCTGCTTGCGGGCCTGGGAGCGCTTCAGCAGGTGCTCGGGAATCTCGGTCACTGGATCGTCCTCGTGTGGGGTGCGTCGTGCGGGCAGCGACGAGCGCAGGTCGGGTCGGCTACGAACATACCGTTCGGCGACACACTAGGCGGTGGGTCCAATTGCACCGGAGTCTTCGGCGCGCACGAGCGCACGAATGCCGCAGTGCTTGGTCGCATTTGCGGAGTGGCGACTAGTCTCATCGCCGCGCCTCCGGCGCGCGAGGAAGGAACCCCGCCAGGACCGACATGACCGCGACGACCCTTGCCGTTGACGTGCTCCGCTGGCCGGGCATGAACCAGGCGTTCATCTTCTCGTTCGTGCTGACGGTCGCCATGGCGCTCGTCGTGATCCCGATCGGCAAGCGCCGTCCCGTCGACCGCAAGGCGACCTGGGGCGAGGCGATGTTCGGTGCCGCCTATGTCTTCGCGGTGATGTTCGTCGCATTCGGCGTGGTGCCCCACCAGTGGATCGACCACGCCGACAAGGAGCTCGGCTGGCGCAAGGACAAGCTCATCTTCGGACCGTTCGACGTGCTGAAGCCACAGGCGCTCGGCGGGCAGTTCCCGTTCACGATCAGCTACGAGGCCCTCCGCGACATCATCGTGATCGTCATCCACGCCGTGTTCATCGGCATGATGCTCTACCTGTTCTCCTGGTGGCAGAAGCGCGGCCAGGTCAAGCCGAAGCAGATCGAGACGTCCACCTACGGGCGTCCGCTGGTGAAGCGGGGTTAGCGGTGGCAAAGACCGACGCAAACCCGCCGATGCCGGAGTGGTCGGCCGAGTACCAGCTGGTCGAGGTCGACGCCGACTATCTGTCGAAGGCCGTCAAGCCGAAGCAATTCATCCACATCGACCAGAGCGAGTGCATCATGTGCGAGGGCTGCGTCGACATCTGCCCGTGGAAGTGCATCCACATGGTGACCCCCGAGGCCATCGCCGAGGCGGAGGGCACGGAGCAGCCCGGTGCGGACCCGTCCGACCAGGTCGTGTTCATCATCGACGACGACGTCTGCACGCGGTGCGCGCTCTGCGTCGACCGCTGCCCCACGGGCGTGATCATCCTCGGCAAGGTCGGCTCGGCGCCGGCCACTGGCGAGGTCCACATGCGGACGCCGAACCACGGCTACGCCTACGGAATGCGCTTCTAGGACCGGAGACGACGGAGACACCATGGCACGCACACTCGAAGAGAAGCCCCGCGTCAGCGTGAAGGAGCGCCTCGCCAAGCTCGGCGAGTCGGTCCAGGGCAGCCAGGCCTGGAACTCGATCTTCCGCCCGGGCTCGATCTTCCGCAAGGGCTACACCGACTCGCCGCGCAACCGCTCGTACGTCGTGATGAATTCGGTGCTCTACCACCTGCACCCGGTGAAGGTGAAGCGGCACGCGGTCAAGGTGAGCTACACCCTCTGCCTCGGCGGACTCAGCTTCTTCCTCTTCATCCTGCTCACCGTGACGGGCATCTTCCTGATGTTCTTCTACCGGCCCACGGCGGCGGACGCGTGGCAGGACATCCAGTCGCTGCAGACCTCGGTGACGTTCGGCCTGATGGTGCGCAACATGCACCGCTGGGGGGCGCACCTGATGGTGCTCAGCGTGTTCCTCCACATGGCGCGGGTCTTCTACCACGGCGCGTACAAGGCACCGCGCGAGTTCAACTGGGTCGTCGGCGTCATCCTGCTCACGCTGACCCTGCTGCTCTCGTTCACCGGCTATCTGTTGCCGTGGGACCAGCTGGCGCTGTGGGCCGTGGCCGTCGGCACCAACATGATGGGCTACTCGCCCGTCATCGGCGAGCAGGTGCGCTTCGTGCTGCTCGGCGGCGTCGAGATCGGCCCCGAGACGCTGCTCCGCTGGTACGTCCTGCACGTGCTGCTCTTCCCGTTCGTGACCGTCATCTTCCTTGCGATCCACTTCTGGCGGGTCCGCAAGGACGGTGGCATCTCCGGGCCGCTGTGATCGAAAGGACGGACGGACGATGACCGAGATTCCCGAGCACCTCCTCAAGCGGGCCCAGGCCGCGCGCGAGAAGGCCGCGGGCCAGGGCGGTGCGCAGGGTGGCGACGAGTCGCGCATCCCGTCCGACCTGCTCGAGCGCAGCAAGGCGGCTGGTTCCGCCACCGCAGTCGTGCCCGCTGCGCCGGCGACGTCGCTGCCGGTCGGTGCCGGTCCCGGCGGCCACACCCAGCGCCTCCTCACCGTCGTCAAGGCGGGGTCGATTCAGGACGTGAAGGCGGAGCCGGTCGACAAGGTCCACACGTGGCCGCACCTGCTGTCGATCGAGTTCGTCGCGGCCCTGGCCTGCACGGCGTTCACGTTCATGTTCTCGTGGTTCGTCAACGCCCCGTTGCTGCAGGCGGCGAACTTCAACCAGACGCCGAACCCGTCCAAGGCACCGTGGTACTTCCTCGGCCTCCAGGAACTGCTGACGATGTTCCACCCGATGATCGCGGGCGTGACCATCCCCGGCATGGGCCTGATCGCACTGATCTTCGCGCCCTACGTGGACCGCAACCCGTCGAACAAGCCCGAGGACCGCAAGTTCATGACGAGCATGATGACGGTGTTCCTCATGTTCTGGGCCATCCTCGTCATCATCGGGTCGTTCTTCCGCGGCCCCGGATTCAACTTCATCTTCCCCTGGCGGGACGGAATCTTCTTCGAGCTGTGACCATGTCTTCCTCCACCACCATCGCCATCGCCGTCGCCGTCCTGCTCGTCGCAGGTCTCGGCGTCGTCCTTACGTCCGTTCGCCGCAGCGCGGTGCGGGGCACGGGCGCGCTCTCGCGCGAGACCGCGCGCCGCGACCGTGCCGGCCGCAAGAGCCGGCGCGCCGCGACCAAGGCGGCCGAGGAGTCCGCGTCGGTCGCCGTCGTCTCCGCGCCCAGCGCGGAGCTCGAGCCGTGGTCGCCGCCGGACCCCGAGGCGATCGGCGTCTCGCGCCGGCAGTTCCTCAACCGCGCATCGGTCACCCTGATGGGCGCGAGCCTCGGCGCATTCGGTGCCGCCGTCGTCGGATTCCTCTGGAAGGGTGCGTCGGGCGGCTTCGGTTCGAAGATCACCATCGGAACTCGCGACAGCGTCATCGCGCAGATCCGCTCCGGCAAGGGCTTCTTCTACGTGCCCGAGGCCCGTGCGTGGATCACTGAGTACCCGGCCGAGAGCCTCGCGAAGGCGAAGGCGGTCTACGGCTCGCAGTCCTCCGTGTACGGCGGCATGGAGGCGGGCATCGTCGCGCTCTACCAGAAGTGCCCGCACCTCGGGTGCCGCGTCCCGGAGTGCTCGAGCTCGCAGTGGTTCGAGTGCCCCTGCCACGGTTCGCAGTACAACCGCGTGGGCGAGAAGAAGGGCGGTCCGGCCCCGCGCGGCATGGACCGATTCGGAGTCTCGATCAGCAACGGCTCGGTCGTCGTCGACACCGGTGCCGTGTTCGGCGGCCCGCCGATCGGCGTGAACACCACCGGCCAGGAGGCCGAGGGTCCGCATTGTGTCGGCGCGGCGGGAGCGCACTAATGGTCGCGAGCATCACCACGACGATCGCATGGATCGTCCTCATCGTCGTCACGCTCGGCTGGGCCGTCTACGGGCTCGCGAGCATGCGGCAGGGCCGGCGCGAGGCGGGCGCCGAGATCCGTCTCGCGGCAAACCGCAAGCCGTACTACGACGACGACGAACTGGAGGGCCGCAAGCTCGAGCGCACGCAGCTGCTCGGCGTCGCCTTCCTCGCGGTCATCACCATCGTGCTGCCGCTGTACTGGATCCTCGAGCCGGGCCGTCAGTCCGGTGCGGAGAAGATGTGGGAGCACCAATTCGAGGGGTGGGGTGGCCGCTTGTTCGCCTCCACCGCCGACGGCGGCTACAACTGCGCGGGCTGCCACGGCGGCATGAACGGCGCCGGCGGCGCCGCGGCCTACTCGGTCGCCGACCCGACGACCGGCGAGGTGAAGGCGGTCGACTGGAAGGCGCCGGCCGTCAACACGATCTTCTACCGGTTCAGTGAGGAGGAGATCCGCTTCATCCTCCAGTACGGCCGGCCCTTCTCGCCGATGTCGCCGTGGGGCCTCGAGGGCGGCGGACCGCTCAACAGCCAGCAGTTGCAGACGCTCCTCGACTACATGCACAGCATCCAGATCCCGCGCGAGAACTGCGCGGTCGAGGGTGCCGATGCCCGGTCGTGCGAGGGAGGGCACCTGCCGAAGGAGATGCAGGACGCGGTTCAGGCCGAGGCCGAGCGACTCGTCGAGGCCGGCACCTACGCAACGGTCGGCGAGGCACTGTTCAACCTCGACCTCGCGGGCGGCGGCTACTCGTGCGCGCGCTGCCACACGAAGGGCTGGTCGTACGGCGAGCCCGAGATCACCGGCGGCGGCGCGATCGGCCCCAACCTGACGGGTGGTTCGGCCGTGCGCCAGTTCCCGAGCCAGAGCGACATGATCGCGTTCATCAAGGGCGGCAGCGAGTACGGCAAGCGCTACGGCGCCCAGGGTCAGGGCAGCGGCCGCATGCCGGCGTTCGGTGCGATGCTGACCGACGAGCAGATCACCGCGATCGTCGAATACGTGAGGGGCCTCTGATGCTGTCTGCGCTGCTCGGTGTGTCGTGGGAGCCCGAGCTCCGCGGCATCGTCGTCGTCCTCGTGATGGTCGTCGTGCTGATCGGGGGCTCGTACCTCATCGTCGGCACCAATGTGGGCGCGCGCCTCGGCCTGCTCGTCATCCTCGGCGGTTTCTTCGGCTGGATGGCCACGATGGGCGCCATCTGGTGGGTGTACGGCATCGGGTTGACGGGTCCGGTGCCATCGTGGAAGCCGGCAGAGCCGATCACCATCGTGCGCGACGCGGCGTTCCTCGGCGATGCAGGAATTCTCTCCGGCGCGACGCAGCCGGCCACGGGGGACGACGTCGCCATGAGGTGCGCCCAGGCGGAGCAGGACGTCTGTGCCGCGCTCGTCGGCGACGGATGGCGGGTGCTGGACGAAGCCGACCCGCAGCGCGGACAGGCCGTCGCCGCGTCGGACGCGATCATTCAGAACCTCGCCGAGGAGTTCTCGGCCGGCGAGTACCTGTCGGTCAACGTCTACGACCGCGGTGGCGAGCGGTACCCGCTGATCACCGAGTCGATCGACTTCTTCGCGTTCTTCCACAAGCCGCGCCACGCGGTGGTGGAGGTCGTGCCCGTCGTGCCGCAGCGCACCGAGCCGGGCCGGGCGCCGGCACGGGCCGAGGCCGATACGACCAAGCCGCACCGCTACATCTACATGGTTCGCGACCTGGGCGCGAAGCGCCAGCCGGCGATCCTGATCACGCTCGGTTCGACGCTGATCTTCCTGATCCTCTGCTGGCTGATGCACCGCCGCGAACTCGCGGTGCGGGCCAACGTCGGCGGGGACGGGACGCTCGCGCGCTCCCCGCGCGCGTAGCGTCGGCGGCCATGGGCCAGTACCTCCCGATCGTGGTGCTCGCCGTGCTGGCGGTCGTCTTCGGCGTGCTCAGCCTGCTCGCGTCGGTGCTGCTCGCCCCGCGCCGGCCGAACGACGCGAAGAGCGCCCCGTACGAGTGCGGCATCGTCCCGGGCAAGGAACCGCCGGAGCGGTTCCCGGTCAGCTTCTACGTGATCGCGATGCTGTTCATCATGTTCGACATCGAGATCATCTTTGCCTACCCGTACGCGCTCGAGAGCCGGGCGCTCGGCAGCTACGGCTTCATCGAGATGCTGTCGTTCAGCGCGATCTTCTTCGTGGCGTTCGTCTACGCGGTGGCGCGCGGGGCCCTCGACTGGGGTCCGGTGAAGCGGGACGTCGCCGTCGCTCCGGTGTCCGCTCAGCGGTCCCCCGGCGTCAAGGTGGTGGGTCTCGAGGGCCGCGAGGAAGCCGTGTCGTGGGCGTGATCGGCGCGGTGCGCGAGGACGGCCTCGGCGGACTGCAGCACAATTTCATCACTGCGCGGATCGAGGACCTCGTGATCTGGTCCCGCTCGCGCTCCAGCTGGCCGGCGACGTTCGGCCTCGCGTGCTGCGCCATCGAGATGATGGCGACCGGAACTGCGCACTACGACCTCGCCCGGTTCGGCATGGAGGTCTTCCGCGCCTCCCCGCGCCAGGCCGACATCATGATCGTCGCGGGACGCGTGAGCCAGAAGATGGCGCCGGTGCTGCGCCAGGTATACGACCAGATGATGGAGCCCAAGTGGGTGATCAGCATGGGCGTGTGTGCCAGCAGCGGGGGGATGTTCAACAACTACGCGATCGTGCAGGGCGTCGACCAGATCGTCCCCGTCGACGTGTACGCGCCCGGCTGCCCTCCGACGCCCGAGACGCTCATCCATGCGATCGAGACGCTTCACCAGCTGATCGAGGACGGCGAGATCATGCGCCGTCGCGCGGCGACCGGCACCGGTGCCGAGGTGCGCGTGCAGGAGATTCCCGCCGGCACGTCCGTCCCCGTCGTGCTCGGGGTGAAGTGAGCACGACGGTGTCGGAGATGCACGGTTGTCCGCTCGTCGACTCGCTCGGCCAGCGCGTGCTGCACGTGCCGCGCGAGCGCTGGTCCGCGGTCCTGGGCTTGCTGCGCACCGACGGCTTCGAGATGTGCGCCGACCTCACCGCGGTCGACTACCTCCAGCACCCCGGCCGGCCGCTCCCCGAGGGCGTCGTCGCCGAGCGCTTCGAAGTGGTGGCGAACCTGCTCTCGGTGTCGGGTCAAGGGCGACTGCGCGCGCGAACGCAGGTGCCTGAAGCCGATCCCTCGGTCGCGTCCGTGTTCGGGCTGTATCCCGGCACCGAGGCCATGGAGCGCGAGGTCTGGGACATGTTCGGGATCGCATTCGACGGCCACCCCGACCTCACGCGCATCCTCATGCCGGAGGACTGGGACGGGCACCCGTTGCGCAAGGACTTCGCGCAGGGGCGCATCCCCGTGCAGTTCAAGGGGGCACCGTCGTGACCGCGCTCGACGACCGCCAGCCGGCAGCAGCCCTTACCGGCGAGGGCGGCCAGGAGATGGGCTTCCGTCGCGAGTCGACCCCGGACGAGCTGTTCCGCGAGGTCGGTGCGGTGCTCCGGATGAGCGAGTCCGAGGTCGCCGCGATGCAGGGCGAGATCTCGGACGACGAGACGATGATCATCAACATGGGTCCGTCGCACCCCAGCACGCACGGCGTGCTGCGGCTGATGCTCGAGCTCAAGGGTGAGACCGTCCTGCGCTGCAAGCCGGTGATCGGCTACCTGCACACGGGCATGGAGAAGACGGGTGAGTCGCTGTCGTACCTGCAGGGCGGCACGAACGTCACCCGCATGGACTACGCCTCGCCCCTCAACAACGAGCTCGTGTTCTCGCTGGCGACGGAGAAGCTGCTCGGCATCGACGGTGACATCCCCGAGCGCGCGACGTGGATGCGGATGCTGCTGTCCGAGATGAACCGGATGAGCAGCCACCTGCTGTTCATGGCCACGAACGGCATGGACCTCGGCGCGGTGTCGATGATGTTGTACGGCTGGCGCGAGCGCGAGGAGGTCCTCCGTTTCTTCCAGAAGGTCACCGGACTGCGGATGAACCACAACTTCATCCGCCCCGGCGGCATCGCGGCCGACCTCCCGAAGGGCTGGCGCGACGACGTCCTTCGCATCCTCGACCTGCTTCCCGACCGCCTCGCCGAGTACGACGTGCTGATGACGGGGCAGCCGATCTGGCGGGAGCGTCTGCAGGGCGTCGGCACGATCACGAGGGACGAGGCCCTTGCGCTCGGCGCCACGGGCCCGATCCTCCGGTCCACCGGTCTTCCGTGGGACCTGCGCCGCGACATGCCCTACCTGCGCTACTCGGAGGTCGAGTTCGACGTGGTCGTGGGCGTGCACGGCGACGCGTACGACCGCTATGCGATCCGGCTCAACGAGATCCGCGAGTCGATGCGCATCGTCCGGCAGATCCTCGACCGGATGCCGGCCGGCGACGTGCGCATCCAGGACAAGAAGGTGACGCCCCCGCCGCGCGCCCGCATCGACGAGTCGATGGAGGCGCTGATCCACCACTTCAAGATCTTCACCGAGGGATTCAAGGTGCCCGAGGGAGAGGTGTACGTGGCGATCGAGAGCCCGCGCGGGGAGATCGGCTGCTACATCGTCAGCGACGGGTCGTCGGTGCCGTACCGCATGCACGTCAGGGCGCCCAGCTTCGTCAACATTCAGGCGCTCCCGCACATGATGCGCGGGGGGCTCGTGGCCGATGCGGTCGCCGTGATCTCCTCGGTCGACCCCGTGCTCGGGGAGGTCGACCGGTGAGCAGGCTGTCCGAGGACAACGTCCGCCTCGCGGCGGAGATCATCGGCCGGTACCCGCGCCCGAAGTCCGCGCTGGTCCCGTTGCTGCACCTTGCGCAGGAGCAGGACGGCTGGGTCACCCGCGACGCGATGGTGCACATCGCCGAGCTCGTCGGCACCACGCCGGCCGAGGTGTACGGCACGGCGACCTTCTACGAGATGTTCAGGTTCGAGCCGGTCGGCCGCTACCTCATCAACATCTGCGGGACGATGTCCTGCCAGCTGATGGGTGCGCACGAGCTGATGGAGCGCGCGTCGCAGCGGCTCGGCGTGAGGGTCGGTGGCACGACGCCCGACGGCACGTTCACGCTCGCGCACGCCGAGTGCCAGGCCGCGTGCACGGAGGCGCCGTGCCTGCAGGTGAACTACCGCTACCGGTACCGCGTCACGCCCGAGCAGATCGACCAGTTGATCGACGACCTCGCCTCGGGTCGGCTCGACGGCGAGATCCCGCCGCACGGCGTGCTGGCGCGCGTGCGCCAGTCGATCCCGCCGGAGCGCTTCGTCGGCGCACCGGATCCCGATTCGCACGCGACTGGCCCGTCATGGATCGGGGACGCGACGTGACCACCTGGCCGCACGCCCCCGGGTTCGTCGCCGGCGACCGGCCCCGCATCGTCACCTCGCGCTTCGAGCACGAGGATTCGTACACGCTGCGGCGCTCGCTCGAGACCGGCGGCTACGAGGGCCTGAAGGCGGCGCTGAAGCGCACGCCCGCGGAGGTGCACGAGGAGGTCCGCGCGTCGACGCTGCTCGGCCGCGGCGGAGCCGGGTTCCCCGCAGGCACGAAGTGGGGGTTGACTCCGAAGGGGACGTGGCCGCGCTACCTGGTCGTCAACGGCGACGAGAGCGAGCCCGGAACGTACAAGGACCGCCTCCTGATGGAGCGCGACCCGCACCAGTTGATCGAGGGATGCCTCATTGCGTGCTGGGCTGCGGGATTGTCGCAGTGCTTCCTCTACGTGCGCGGCGAGATGGCACTCGCACAGGAGCGGATCGCGGCTGCGCTCAACGAGGCCTACGCCGCGGGTCTCGTCGGCCGGAACATCCTCGGCACCTCGTTTTCGGTCGACGTCGTCCTCCACTGGGGCGCCGGTGCGTACGTCGTCGGCGAGGAGACCGCGCTCATCGAGAGCCTCGAGGGCAACCGCGGCATGCCGCGCCTCAAGCCCCCGTACTTCCCCGCGGCGATCGGCCTGTACGGGAAGCCCACGATCGTCAACAACGTCGAAACGCTGTCGAACCTCCCGTTCATCGCACGCAACGGATCGGCCGCCTACACGGCGATCGGCACGGCGACGTCGCCGGGCACCCGGATGGTCGCCGTGTCCGGCCACGTCGCGAGGCCGGGCGTGTACGAGATCGTCAACGGCACGACGACCTTCCGCGACCTGATCTACGGCGCGGACTTCTGCCAGGGCATCCGGGGCGGGCGCGCGCTGAAGGCGTTCGTGCCGGGGGGTGGTTCGGCGCCGTGGTTCACGGCCGACCAGCTCGACCTGCCGTTCGAGGCGAGCCAGGTCGGTCCGGCGGGTTCGATGCTCGGCTCGGGCGCCGTGATGGTGATGGACGAGACGACCGACATTCCCGCGGCCGCGCTGTCGCTGACGAACTTCTACGCGCACGAGTCGTGCGGCAAGTGCACGCCGTGCCGCGAGGGCGGCACGTGGCTGCAGCGGATCCTGTCGCGCGTCGTCGCCGGCGAGGGCACTGATGCGGACCTCGACCAGCTCCTCGAGGTCGGCGCAATGATCTGCCCCGGTGCGTTTCCGCACGCGTCGAGCAGCCGGCTCGGCCTCGATGCGGTGCCGTTCCCCTACAAGATGACCACGATCTGCTTCGTCGGACCGTCCGCCTACGTCCCGGTGCACTCGGCGCTGACGCTCTTCCCCGAGGAGTTCCGCAGCAGGGTCGTGGCCCGCAGGCGGATCCCCGTCGCTGCAGCGGAGGCCGCATCGTGACCGCCGTCGATCCCGCGACCGATCCGACGACGGTGACCGTCACGATCAACGGCCGCCAGGTCACCGCAGTGAAGGGCGAGATGGTGATCGCCGCGGCGGACCGCTCCGGCGACTTCATCCCGCGCTTCTGCTACCACCCGCGCCTCAGCCCGGTCGGCATGTGCCGCCAGTGCCTCGTCGAGGTCGAGGGTCCGCGCGGTCCCATGATGGTCGTGTCGTGCATGACGCCCGTCGCCGAGGGCCAGGTCGTGCGCACCGCGACGCCCGAGGTGAAGAAGGCGCAGGAGGGGATCATCGAGCTGCTGCTCGCCAACCACCCCCTCGACTGCCCCGTCTGCGACAAGGGTGGCGAGTGCCCGCTGCAGGACCAGGCGTTCAGCCACGGTCCGGGAGAGAGCCGCTTCGTCGAGGAAAAGCGCCACTACGAGAAGCCGATCCCGATCAGTGCCAACGTCTTCCTGGACCGCGAGCGCTGCATCCTCTGCGACCGCTGCACGCGGTTCGCCGACGAGGTGGCGGGCGACCCGCTGATCTCCTTCACGAGCCGCGGCAACGCGACGCAGGTGATGACGTTCCCCGACGAGCCGTTCAGCTCGTATTTCTCGGGCAACACGGTGCAGATCTGCCCCGTGGGGGCGCTGACGGCCCGGCCGTACCGGTTCAAGGCGCGGCCGTGGGACCTGCAGCAGGTGGAGAGCACCTGCACCACCTGCTCGGTCGGCTGCCGTACGGTCGTCCAGTCCAGCCGCGACCAGGTGCTGCGCACGCAGGGCGTCGACTCCGATCCCGTCAACTGGGGATGGCTCTGCGACCGGGGCCGGTTCAACTTCGAGTCGCTGTCGTCCCCCGAACGGCTCGCGACGCCGATGGTCAGGGACGAGTCCGGCGCGCTGGTCGCGACGACGTGGTCCGCGGCCCTCGAGCGGGCCGGTCGCGCGCTGCGCACCGCGTGCGACAGGTCGTCGTCCTCCGTCGCAATTCTCGGCGGCGCCCGGGGCACGAACGAGGACGCGCACGCATGGGCGCGACTCGCCGACGCGCTCGGCATCCGTCAGCGCGACGCCCAGCTCGGGGACGGGCTGCCGCCGGAGATCTTCGCGCTGCCGCAGGCGACGATCGACGAGGTGGCGGCGTCGCCGACCATCGTCGTGCTCGCACCCGATGTGAAGGAAGAGCTGCCGGTCCTCTACCTGCGCCTCCGTGATGCCGCGCGGAAGGGTGCCCGGATCGTGGAGGTGACGAGCCGTCCGACGGGACTCACCCCCTACGCATGGCACACGCTGTTCGTCGAACCGGGCACCGCCGCGGCGCGGCTCCGTGACGGTGCGCTGCCGACCGAGGTCGCGGCGCGACTCGCCGCCGGTGGGGCCACGGTCGTCGTGGGGCGAACGAACCTCGCCGAGTCGCAGGCCTCCGTCGTCCATGCGCTGGCAGAGGTGCTGCATGCGGCGCCGGGCGCGCGGGTGCTCCCCGTGCTGCGAAGGGGGAACGTGCGGGGCGCCGTGGCCGCCGGGCTCCTGCCGCAGGGCGACGCCCCCGATGCGACGGAGATCCTGGAAGCCGCAGCGCGCGGCTCCATCGAGTGCCTCGTCCTCGTGGGTTGCGATCCGCTCGCGGACGTGCCCGACGCCGCGCTCGTGCAACGCGCGTTCGCCGCGGTGCCCACCATCGTGGCCGTCGACACCTTCCTCACCGGGTCTTCGGCGCGCGCCACGGTGGTGCTGCCCGCCGCGGCTGGCGGGGAGAAGGACGGCACGACCACGAACCTCGAGGGCCGCATCACCGAGGTCGCCCGCGCGGTCACCGCGCACGGCACCTCGCGTCCCGACTGGATGGTGGCCGTCGAACTCGGGCAGGCGGCGGGCGTCGAGCTCGGCTTTGCGACGCTCGCGGACGTGCGCGCCGACCTCGCGCGGCGGGTGCCGGCGTTCGCCGCGCTCGCCGGCGCGATCCCCGCGGACGGAGCGATGGTCGTGCACCCCGCACCGGTGTCCATCGCGCGCGTCGACTTCGTGGTCGCCGACCGCAACGCGTACCACCACCGCCTGGTGGTGGGCCGGACGCTCTACGACGGCGCGAACGGCACCGTGCAGAGCCCGAGCCTCGCGGAACTCGTCGCTCCCGGCGGCGTGACGGTGCATCCGCTCGACCTGCCGCGCGTGGGAGTGGTCGACGGCGACCGGGTCCGCGTCACCTCGTCGCGCGGCAGCATCGTCACCACCATCCACGGCGACGAGGGCGTCCTCCGCGGCACGGCGTGGATGACCCACCACCGCCCGGGGTGCGACACTGGCGCCGTGATCGACGCAGGACTCGACGTGGTCGACGTCGCGATCGAGAAGGAGTGAGCGTGCTCGCCATCGACCCGCTCCTCGTCGGCGACATCGACTGGGTGGCACTCGGAATCGTGGGGCTGAAGGTGCTCGTCGTGTTCGCGACCGGACTGGTCGCGACGATGCTCATGGTCTGGTTCGAGCGCAAGGTCATCGCCGGCATGCAGAACCGCATCGGCCCCAACAAGGCCGGCCCCTTCGGTCTCCTGCAGACGCTCGCGGACGGCATCAAGCTCTTCTTCAAGGAGGACCTGATCCCCGACCGCGCAGACCGGTTCGTGTTCCGCCTCGCACCGTTCCTCGCGTTCGTCCCCGCGTTCCTCTCCTTTGCGATCATCCCGCTCGGCGGGGATTTCCGGGGGGACTCCGACGGCATCGTCACGTGGTTCGGACGCGAGACGCGGGTGCAGCTGGCCGATCCGTCCGTCGGCGTGCTGTTCGCCCTCGCGATCTCGGCCATCGCCGTCTACGGCATCATGCTGGCGGGTTGGTCGAGCGGATCGAAGTACCCGTTGCTGGGTTCGGTGCGCGCGTCGGCGCAGATGGTCAGCTACGAGGCCGCGCTCGGACTGTCGATCGCGTCCGTCCTGGTCGTCGCCGGCACGCTCTCCACGAGCGGCATCGTCGACGCGCAGTCGACCCTCGGCACGTGGAACATCGTCGCGACCGGCGTGGTGCCGTTCGTGGTGTTCCTCATCGCCGCGACGGCGGAGCTCAACCGGCCGCCGTTCGACCTCGTCGAGGCCGAGCAGGAGCTCGTCGGGGGCTTCCACACCGAGTACTCGTCGATCCGGTTCGCGCTCTTCTACCTCGCGGAGTTCATGAACACCGTCACGATGAGCGCGATGATCGTCACGCTCTTCTTCGGCGGACCCCAGCCCCCGGCGATCGGCGGGACCGTGCTCGACATCCCACTGCTGCCGAACGGCCTCGAGGGGACGGTCTGGCTGCTCGCGAAGGTGCTGGTGTTCCTCTATGTCTACGTGTGGTTCCGTGCGACGCTGCCGCGCCTGCGCTACGACCAATTGATGGACCTCGGGTGGAAGCTGCTGATCCCCGTGTCGCTCGGGTGGTTCATGATGCTGGTGGCGCAGCGGCTCGGCCGCGCACTCGGCTGGAACCTCGGCGTCGTGACCGCGGCGAGCATCGCCGTGCTCGGGGCGTGCTGGTTCCTGCTGCAGCGGGCGCTCACGGTGTCCGCGTCGCGGCGCGACGCGGAAGGAGCGGCGTTCTGATGGGCTACCTGCAGGGATTCCTCGTCACGATGCGCCAGCGCGGGGAGAAGCGCCGCGTCACGACGCAGTACTCGGGTGGACGGGT
>JBIIHV010000149.1:0-4912 GCA_044235415.1 Ilumatobacteraceae bacterium
GTGCCACTGAATTTCGCGACCCAACTACCCTCGCCGCGTGGGGGTGCCGCGGAGCTTCGAGCCCAATGACGACCTGACGGCCGTCGGACCCGCGGGCCAGGTTGCCCACCGCGACCAGGTCGAGCACCTCGCCAGGCTCGACCGCCGGTTCTGGGCGGTCGGACCCGACTGCTGGACCCTCGTCGGCAACGGACTGTCCAACCAGACGTTCGTGCGCGGGCCCGAGGGGATCGTGGCCATTGACACCGGCGAGTCGGTGGAGGAGATGCGCAGCGCGCTCGTGGAGCTGCGCGCCGTCACCGCCGAGCCCGTCGTCGCGGTGCTGTACACGCACTTCCATTACGTCGGCGGCACGAAGGCGGTGTTCGCCGATGCGGGCGGCGAGGTGCCCGTCTACGGCCATGCGAAGATCGACCACAACCGCGTCCGCACGGCCGCCGAGATCGGCCCCGCGTACAACCGTGGACTCGTCGAGCAGTTCGGCATCGTGCTGCCCGCGTCGGGCGAGGACGGCCTGCTCAGCGTGGGGCTCGGCCACTCGTTTCGCGACGAACGGCACGCCCCGCACACCTACGGCTACGTCCGCCCGACGCATACGTTCGACGGTGCGACCACACTGCACGTCGCCGGCCTGCGCATCGAGGTGACGCCCGCACCGTCCGACGCCGACGACTCGGTGACGTACTGGTTCCCGTCGCTGCGCCTGGCGGTGCAGAACCTGGTGTGGCCGGTGCTCTTCAACGTGTTCGCCATCCGCGGCGAGGAGTACCGCGACCCCCGCGTGCTGCTGGCGGGCATCGACCACCTGCGCAGCCTCTGCGCCGAGCACCTCGTCGGCGCGCACGGACCGCCGCTCTCGGGCGCGGACGACATCGCGCGCCGCACCACGCGCTACCGCGACTCGATCCAGTTCCTGTGGGACCAGACGGTGCGCTGGACCAACAAGGGGGCCACGTCGGCCGAACTCGCGCACCGCGTGGTGCTGCCCGACCTGTACGGCGACGACTACCTCACGCAGCAGCTGTACGGCGTGGTCGAACACCACGCGCGCCAGATCCGCACCGGACTGTTCGGCTTCTTCGACGGCGACCCGCAGCACCTCTTTCCCCTCGAGCCGCGGGACCGTGCGCAGCGGATGGTCGCGGCGATGGGCGGTCGCGACCGCGTCGCGCAATTGGTCGGTGAGGCCGACGACGTGCGCTGGGCGCTCGAGCTCGCCGGCCTGCTGCACGCGGCCGAACCCGACGACGCCGACGGCCGCCGCCTGCTGGCCGGGGCGCTGCGCACCATCGCGCGCCGCACCACCTCGGCGAACATCCGCAACTGGTGCCTCACGCAGGTGCACGAACTGGAGGGATCGCTCGACCTCTCGAGGTTCCGCCAGCACCGATTCGCCCGCCGCTCGCTCGACGGCATGGCACCCGCCGATCTTGTGGCCGTGCTGCGCGTGCTCGTCGACCCCGACCTGCTCGGCACGCTCGACGTGCACGTGCGCGTGGAGTTCGAAGGCACCATGGCGTCCGGTCTCCACTTCCGCAATGGAATTGCGTGCCCGACCGACGGCGTGGGCGCGACTGCGACCCTGCGCACCACCCGCGCGACGTGGTCGTCGGTGCTGGCCGGTGCGAACCGGCTGGAGGACCTCGTCGGCTCGGGCGACGTCGTGGCGGAGGGCGACGCGGCGCCGGCGATGGACGCCTTCGCCTCGCTCGACCACCCGGGCTTCGCACGGCGATGAGCAACCTGCCGCGCGGCAGCGAGCCATTCACCGGCTCGATCGGGCGGCTGATGGCCGAGTCGCAGCCGCGCCGCCTCCGCGAACCGGCTGCACCTGCGGGCGCGCCGAACGTCGTGCTGATCATGCTCGACGACGTGGGCTTCGGCTCGTTCGGGGCGTTCGGTGGCCCGGTGTCGACCCCGGCCTTCGACGCGCTGGCGGAGCGGGGTCTTCGCTACAACCAGTTCCACACCACGGCGCTCTGCTCGCCGACGCGCGCCGCGCTGCTCACCGGCCGCCAGCACCACGCGGTGCACATGGGAGGCATCACCGAGATTGCCAACTCGTTCCCCGGCTACGACTCGGTGATTCCTCCCGAGGCCGCGACGGTCGCACAGGTCCTTCGCATGTCCGGGTATTCGACGGCGTGCATCGGCAAGTGGCACCTCGCGCCGCTGTGGGAGCAGGGACCCGCCGGTCCATTCGACCGCTGGCCGATGGGGCTCGGCTTCGACCGCTTCTACGGCATCATCGGCGCCGAGGCGTCGCAGTGGGAGCCCGCGGTGTACGACCAGACCACGCCGGTGCAGCCGCACGTCGGCCGCGACGACTACCACCTCACCGAGGACCTCGCCGACCAGGCGATCTCGTGGATGCGCCGACAGCGCGCGACTGCACCGCACCGGCCGTTCTTCCTCTACTTCCCGACGCCCGCAGTGCACGCGCCGCACCACGTGGCGCGCGAGTGGTCCGACCGCTACGCCGGCCGGTTCGACGGGGGATGGGACGCGCTGCGCCGCGAGATCCATGAGCGCCAGCTGGAGCTGGGCGTCATTCCCCCCGGCACCGCGCTGACCGCGCGGCCCGAGCAGGTGCCGGCGTGGGACGACTATCCCGAGCGGTACCGCCCGGTTGCGTCGCGCCTGATGGAGGTGTTCGCCGGCTTCCTCGAGCACACCGACCGGCAGATCGGCCGCGTCATCGACGAGCTGACGAACCTCGGCGTGGCCGACAACACGCTGGTCATCTATGTCACCGGAGACAACGGCGCATCCGCGGAGGGCACGGTCCATGGGGCGTGGAGCGCTCCGTCGTTTCAGAACGGCGTGCACGAGGACCCCGAGTGGCTGTTGGAGCGCATCGACGACTTCGGCACCGCGCGCTGCGAGAACCACTTCAACGTCGGCTGGGCGTGGGCGCTCGACTCGCCCTTCCAGTGGATGAAGCAGGTGGCGTCGCACTTCGGCGGCACGCGCAACGGCATGGCGGTCTCGTGGCCTGCGCGCATCGCCGACCGCGGCGGCCTTCGCACCCAGTTCCACCACGTCGTCGACCTTGCGCCCACGATCTACGAGGCCGTCGGCATCGAGCCGCCCGCGTCGGTGAACGGCGTGCCGCAGATGCCGGTGCACGGCACCTCCATGTCGTACACGTTTGCCGCGGACGGGCCGAGTCGCCGCACGACCCAGTACTTCGAGATCCTCGGCAACCGCGCGATCTACCACGACGGCTGGATGGCGTCCTGCTTCCACGGACGACTGCCGTGGATCCGCCTGCAGGGCCTCGAGTTCGACGGCCCCCAGGAGCGCTGGGAGCTCTACGACATCCGCAACGACTTCTCGCAGGCCGTGGACCTCTCGGCCGAGCACCCGGAGATCCTCGCCGACCTGCAGCGCCGCTTCCACGAGGTGGCCGTCGAGTACGGCGTCTACCCATTGCGCGACGCCGGCTCGCCGCGACACGGCGAGTTCGCGGTGCCGTCGGCACTCGACGGCGTGACATCCATGACGTACACGACCGACCACGTGCGGCTGCCCGAGGGTGTCGTGCTGAGCCTCAAGAACTGCTCGTGGCGCATCACGGGGCGCATCGACGTCGACGGGTCCGCGGCCGCCGGGGTGGTGGCGTGCCAAGGCGGCAACATGTCCGGCTGGTCGATGTGGCTCGACGGCGGACGGCCGCACTTCACGTACAACTGCTTCGGCCACGACCTCACCACGGTGTCGGGCCCGCCGCTGGCCCCCGGCGACCACGCGGTGTCCGCGGTGTTCGACTCCGAGGGTGGCTTCGGCAAGGGCGGCGAGTTGGTGCTCGAGGTCGATGGCGTCGCAGTCGGCCACGCCACCCTCGCCCGCACCGTCCCGCTGGTGTTCTCGATGAGCGGCGAGACGTTCGACGTCGGGTGCGACACCGGCTCGCCGGTCGGTCCCTATCCGCACGGGTTCGCCCGGACGTTCGGCATCCGCGACGTCACCCTCGAGCGCCTGACCGAGCCGGGTGCGGCCGTCCGGGCCGCGATGGCCGAGGGCCTCTTTCGCGCCAGCCTCAGCACCCAGTAACGGCTGGACCTCCGAGCCGGGCAAGCGCCCAACCATCAACGGCATCCCCGCAGATCGGTCGTCCCACTGGTGGCATCATGGCGTCACGCCCCGCCGCCCTCCGTGCGTCATACAGGTGTCCGCCCAATCGGGGTGGACACGAGACACCCGAGGAGGGACCAGACATGACCACACACCGCGCCCAGAACATCCCGCAGGAGGCCGCCAACGGAATCACCCTGCCCGTGCGCGTCGTCAACATCAGGGAGGCCCGTGAGTTGGCACGGAATGGGGAGTATCCGTCGGTGCTCACCGCGGGTCCGACCTGGGGGGAGGTGGCCGACTTCGGCCACCCCGACCACCACGTCGTCGAATTCGACGACGTCTTCGATGTCAGGCAAGGCGGCCCGACGCTCGACGACGTCCGCTCGATGGTGGAGTGGGCGGTGCAGCGCGACCGCATCCTGGTGCACTGCCACGCGGGCATCTCGCGGTCGACCGCGACGGCGTGGGGCGTCTGCATCGCGAAGGGCTTCGATCCAGAGGAGGCGATCGCGGCGCTGCGGGTGGCCCACCCGATGGTCCAGACCTACGCGGGGCTCGAGCAGCGCTCGTTCGCCCCGAACGAGCTGATCGTGGCGCACCTCGAGGTGCTGCTCGACCGCCCGCTCGGCACGCTCACGGCGCTCGCGGAGACGTACGCACAGTGGTGATGCCCGTCTTCTTTGACGAGCGTTTTGTCTCGTCGCCGCACAGGTTCGAAACCACGCGCAAGTCGCAGCACCTCGCGGACTACCTCGTCCGGATCGGTGCAAACGTGGACATTGTCGACCCGCGCGGCGCGGTGCCGGTGGAGGTCGTGGAGGCGCTGATCCGG
>JBIIHV010000226.1:0-2806 GCA_044235415.1 Ilumatobacteraceae bacterium
GCGCCCCCCCCCCCGACCCCGCCTACGTCCAGGCGCTGCAGGACGGCGACGACATCGAACTCGCTGAGACGAGCGGGTTCACCTGGGGGCCGACGACGTGGCAGTTCGCCGTCGCCCACAGCCACGGCATCGTGGCGGCCATCGAGCACGTCGCGGCGCACGGCGGCCGCGCCGGGTCGCTGTCGTCCGGGCTCCACCACGCGTCCCCCGACGGGGGCTCGAACTTCTGCACGATCAACGGGCTCGCCGTCGGTGCGGCGCACGCACTGACGGGGCTGGGGGCTCCGCGGAAAGTGGTGATCCTCGACTTCGACGCCCACTGCGGTGGCGGGACGCATGCGCACCTGATCCAGTTCCCGGAGCTCGGCATCGGCGCGCACGGCGACGCGGTGCAGATCGACCTGAGCGTGAGCGGCGTCGATTCGTACCAGCCGCGCGAGCCCCATCATCTGCGTCTTCGCAGCCTCGGCTCGGGATCCGACGGGGAGTACCTCGCGGAGGTCCGTTCGGCGCTGCAGAAGGCCGCGGCGGCATGGGAGCCGGGGATGATCGTGATCTACAACGCCGGGGTCGACCCGGTGAATGTCGTGTCGTTCGACGACCCGATGGAGACGATCGCCTCGCGCGAGGACCTCGTGATGGAGTTCGTGGAGGACAAGCCCTCGGTGTTCGCCCTCGCCGGCGGCTACAAGTGGGGCGGCTACACCGAAGACGACATCAGCGCCCTCCACCACGAGATGATCTGGCGCTGGGCCTCGCCGGGGTGGATGGGCTAGTCGCCCGCGACGGCGCGCGCCGCGGCCCAGAAGCCGCGGACGTGCCGTGCCACCTGGTGTGGCGGCAGGCACCGGTCGTGGCAGGGCAGCTCGACGACGAAGGACGTCGCCCCCGCGATGGTGCGGTTGACGAACTGCGTCGCGTTGCCGGTGCACGAGTCGAGCCCGCAGTGCAGGTTCGCGACACTCGCTGATGCGCCGTCGGCGTACGCGTGCAGCACGTCGGTGCGCCGGAGCCCGCGCTCCGGACGGTCCACCACGTGCGGTCCCTCGGAGTGGAAGAACACCACGAGTTTCGGCTGAATCTCGAGGAGGAACCCCGCCAGCGCCTGCGACTCGGGCTCGCTCGCCGGAGCCGGACCGGAGCAGTAGGGGCCCGGGCACTCGGTCGGCGCCCACCAGACGCCAAAGTTGCGGTTGAGGTCGACGCCACGCGCGTTGCGCCTGCGATTGGCGGCAGTGCCGTCGGGGTTTCCGTCTCGCACGACCCACAGGTCGTAGCCGCGCGGCACCTCGCCGGTCGCCAGCGCGCGCGCCACCTGCAGGCCGCTCAGTTCGTCGCCGTGGATCGTGCCCACCGCCACGACGACGGTGCCGCCCGGGTGGCCGAACCGGCGCGCGACGATGGGGCGTCCCTGCACGGACACGCCGATCACGCGGTGCTCGAGGGGGGCCGGTGGCATGGAGTCGGCGCGGGCGGTACCGGGGAGAACGAACACGTGGACGCACGCTGCGGCCGTCGCCACGGCCAGCACGCGCCGCAGCCTGCCGCCCGAGGTCCCCGCCACCGTGCCGGTGTACCGTCTGCGGCGGTCGGGGTGGTGGATGCCCCGCAGCGCGTCGGGGGTGCAATGCAGGGGTGGGCTCGGTGAGCGACGCGGGGTCAACCACGACGCACGGCGGGCGGCTCGTCGCAGAGTCCCTGAAGGCTGCGGGCGTCGAGGTCGTCTTCACGCTGTCGGGCGGTCACGTCATGGGCATCTACGACGGGTGCCTCGATGTCGGCATCGACGTCATCGACGTGCGACACGAGCAGGCAGCCGTGCACGCCGCCGACGCGTGGGCCCGCCTGCACCCGGGCGTGCCGGGCGTGGCGATCCTGACTGCGGGACCGGGCGTCACCGATGGCGTCACCGGTGTGGCCAATGCGTGGCGCGCCAACTCGCCGATCCTCGTCATCGGCGGCCAGGGCCCGTTCGGCAACCTGCGCCGCGGGTCGCTGCAGGAGATGGACCACGTCGCCGTGATGCGCCCGATCACCAAGTGGGCCGACGCCTGCTACCACACGGCACGCATCCCCGAATACGTCGAGCAGGCCGTGCGCACCGCGCTGTCGGGTGTGCCGGGCCCGGCCTTCCTCGAGATCCCGATGGACGTGTTGCACGCTCCGGTCGAGCGGCCGCCGATGCCCGTCTTTCGCGACGTGCGGGTTGCGCACGCCTCGCCCGCCGCGCTCGTCGCGCGTGCAGCCGACGCCATCGCCGCCGCGCGCACGCCCGTGGTCATGGCCGGCACGTCGCTGAAGTGGAGCGAGGGCGGACCCGCGCTGCAGCGCTTCGTCGAGGCCACGAACATCCCGTGCCTCACCAACGGCATGGCGCGCGGCCTGCTGCCCATGTCGCACCCGCAGTTCCTCTCGTCCGCGCGCAAGGAGGCGCTCGCCGGCGCCGACCTCGTCGTGCTGGCCGGCACGCCGCTCGACTTCCGCATGCGCTACGGCGCGGCAATCCCCGCAGGCGCATCGATCGTGCAGCTCGACCTCGACGAGACGCTCATCGGCCAGAACCGCCCCGCCACCGTTGGCCTCGCCGGCAACCTCGGGGTCAACCTCGACGCGATCCGCGAGGCGCTCGCTGGCCGCGGCGTCGACGCCTCGGCATGGACGGCGACACTGCGCGCGTTGGAGGACGCCGCGGCCGCCGCGCTCGCGTCGCAACTGGGCAGCGACGAGGTGCCGATCGACCCGCTGCGCCTGTGCGCCGAGATCGCCAAGGTGGTGGACGCCGACGACTCCATGATCGTCATCGGCG
>JBIIHV010000078.1:0-7687 GCA_044235415.1 Ilumatobacteraceae bacterium
ATGCGTCCCAAGCGAGGCGCGTCGCGAAGTCAATCGTCAACTCGCCGCTCGTCAAGACCGCCGTGCACGGCGCCGACCCGAACTGGGGCAGGGTCGCGATGGCCGTCGGCAAGTGCAGCGACGACGCCGACATCGACGAATCGCGCGTCGTCATCCGCTTCGGCGACCAGGAGGTCTATCCCTCGCCGGTCGACGCGGACGGATTGGCGCGCCTGAGCGCGTACATGCGCGGCGACGAGGTGCTCATCCACGTCTCGCTCGGCACCGGCGACCACGAGGCAACCGTGTGGGGCTGCGACCTCACCGACGGCTACGTCCGGATCAACGCCGACTACACCACCTGACCGGCGCGCTGCAGGACCGGCCTCGCCGGTCGAGCCCCGTCAGCAGCGTGCGTCGAGCCACGCCGCCACCGCGGCGCGGTGCGGCAGCACCGACTTGTAGCGCGCGACGTCGTCGGGCAACCGGGCGACGAGGTCGCGCACGATCCGCGCCTGCTCCCGCCCCCGCGCCACGTAGTCGGGCAGAGGCTGCTGGAAGCCCCGGATCGTGAACAGGATCCCGCCCGTGCGCGGCAGCCGGCGCAGCGTCTCGCGCTCCATGCGGACCCACAGCTGCGACGGGTCGTCCACGAGCGGCCCGTCGGGCACCTCCGGCTGGAAGAGCGCGGGGTGGTCGACCAGCGTCCAGTTGCTGCGCCACACCGGACGATCCGGCGACAGGCGCCGCAGCACCGTGTCGACGGCGGAGCCGATGTGCTCGGCGTAGCGCGGCACCGGCTCGTGGGTCTCGAGCATCGTTCGCCCCATCTTCGAGCGCAGCGACCAGCGACTCGGCGCGCACACCACGCCGGCGACGAAGCGCGGGGCGCCATCCTCCACATCGGTTGGCCCGAGCACCGTCAGGTCGTCGGCGACGAGCAGCGCGGCCTCGACGAGTGCGTCGATGCCCCGGTCCTTCAGATCCGCTCCGCGCCAAACCGCCACGAGGTGCGCGGCCTCCTCGGCCACCGCTTCACCCCCATCGGTGCACGCGACCACCTCGTCGCGGCGCTCGGCGAGGAGCGCGCGCTTCATCGCGATGGTGGGTCCGGTCTCCTCGTCGGACGGCAGCCACCCCGCGAGGTCGAGCGGCCGCACGCCGACGCGGTGCCGGAACTCGCCGTCGGGTGCCGGCGGCAGCATCTCGTCGCGGATCGGCATCGCGCAGAAACCGGCCGCCGCTGCATCCGGCGCGCGGTCGTACGGCGTGAACGGGTGCCGGTGCTGGACGAAGCCCACGGCGGGCCGCTCAGGTCACTTGGGCTGCATGCGGATGCCGCCGTCGACGCGGATCGTCTCCGCGTTGACGTAGCTGTTGGTGATGCACTCCACCACCATGCTCGCGAGCTCCTCGGGGTAGCCGAGGCGCTGCGGGAAGAGGACGCCCTTCTGCAGGTTCGTCTTGAATTGCTCGCTGTTCTCGCCCTGGCCGTAGATCGGCGTATCGATCAGGCCCGGCGCGACGGTGTTCACCCGCACGCCGATCGCCGCGAGGTCGCGGGCGATCGGGAGCGTCATGCCCACCACGCCGCCCTTCGACGACGAGTACGCCGCCTGGCCGATCTGACCGTCGAAGGCCGCCACCGACGCGAGGTTGCAGATGGAGCCGCGCTCGCCGCTGTCAAGCGGCTCGTTGCGGCTCATCGCCGTGGCGACGATGCGGATGCAGTCGAACGTACCGACGAGGTTGATCGCGACGACCTTCTTGTACGCATCAAGGTTTGCGGCCGAGTCGTACGTGCCGTCCTTGCCGACGGTGCGCTGCGCCCAGCCGATGCCCGCCGAGTTCACCAGCGCCCGGATCGGGCCCATCGACTTCGCAAGCTCGGTGGCGTCGATGATGTCCTGGGTGTTCGTCACGTCGACCTTGCAGAACGCACCGCCGATCTGCGCGGCAAGCGCCTTGCCCTTCTCCTCCTGCAGGTCGGCGATGACGACCTTCGCTCCGCGCGCGGCGAGCAGCGTGGCGCACGCCGCGCCGATGCCCGACGCTCCACCGGTGACGATTGCTGACGATCCCTTGAGGTCCATGCGGCGGAACACTACGCACGGCCGGCGCCGGCGACCAAGGCGGAGGACTACCCCCGCCAGCCGGGTCCGGCGTTCGGCGCGCGACCGGCGTCGAGTGACTCGGCGAACGTGCGCGCACGCAGGTCGGCGGCCTCCTGCCGGGGGTGGCCCGTGTGGCCGCGCACCCACTCGAACCGGACGTCGCGTCCCTCGAGTGCCGCGTCGATCGCCTTGATCAGCTCGACGTTCTTCACGGGCTTGCGGTCGGCCGTCTGCCAGCCGCGCCGCTTCCAGTTGTGGATCCACACGGTCGCGCAGTTGATCGCGTACTGGCTGTCGCACTCGACCACCAGCGGGACGCCCATCCCGTTCGTGGCCTCGAGGAGCCGCAGGATCGCCGTCAGTTCGGCCACGTTGTTCGTCGCCGACGACCAGCCCCCCGCGGCCCAGCACGAGTCGTCGACGTACCAGCACCATGCCGCCGGACCGACCGGGTTGCGCAGCGCAGAGCCGTCGGCCGCGGCGACGATCGGAAGCGGACCTGGGGACACGGTGGCAGGAACCCTAGGACGGCACGGTCCGGTGGCAGCGCATGCCGCGCACGCGGTTCGACCTGCGAGAATGCCGACGTGATCTTCGACGGCTCGGTCCACCAGCTCCCCGACACCGATCCCACCGAGACCGCCGAGTGGCTCGACTCGCTCGACGCGGTCGTGGAGGCGCACGGCAAGAACCGTGCGCGATACCTCCTGTCGCGGCTCCTCGAGCGCGCCCGCGCGTCGCAGGTGAGCTTCCCCGCGACGGTGTCGACCCCGTACATCAACACGATCCCCCGCGACCTCGAGCCGTGGTTCCCCGGCGACGACCACCTCGAGCGGCGCATCCGCGCCTACATCCGCTGGAACGCGGCCGTCATGGTGGTGCGCGCCAACAAGCGCGCCGAGGGCATCGGCGGCCACCTCTCGACGTTCGCCTCGTCGGCCAGCCTCTACGAGGTCGGCTTCAACCACTTCTTCCGCGGCCACGACCACGGCCCGGGCGACCACGTCTACATCCAGGGCCACGCCGCGCCGGGCATCTACGCGCGCGCGTTCCTCGAGCGCCGCCTCCACGAGGATGACCTCGACCGGTTCCGCCGCGAGATCGGGCGCGGCGGACGCGGCCTCTCCAGCTACCCCCACCCGCGCCTCATGCCGGAGTTCTGGGAGTACCCCACCGTGTCGATGGGGCTCGGCCCGCTCACGGCGCTCTACCAGGCCCGGTTCAACCGGTACCTGCACAACCGCAAGCTCGACGACACCTCGGCGAGCCGCGTCTGGGCGTTTCTCGGCGACGGCGAGTGCGACGAGCCCGAGACGCTCGGCTCGATCTCGCTCGCGGCGCGGGAGCACCTCGACAACCTCGTGTTCGTCGTCAACTGCAACCTCCAGCGGCTCGACGGGCCGGTGCGCGGCAACGGCAAGATCATCCAGGAGCTCGAGGCCGTGTTCCGCGGCGCAGGCTGGAACGTCATCAAGGTCATCTGGGGCTCGAAGTGGGACGAACTGCTGGCCCGCGACACGAGCGGTGCGCTGCTCAACAAGATGAACACCACGGTCGACGGCGAGTTCCAGCGCTACACCGTCGAGGACGGCAACTACATCCGCGAGAACTTCTTCGGCCCCGATCCGCGCCTGAGGGAGCTCGTGTCGCACCTCTCCGACGAGGACCTCCGCGTGCTGCCGCGCGGCGGGCACGACTACCACAAGCTCTACGCCGCCTTCAAGGCTGCGTCGGAGAACCTCGGCTCCGGCCGGCCCACTGCGATCCTCTGCAAGACGGTGAAGGGATGGACGCTCGGCCCCGAGATCGAGGGGCGCAACGCGACCCACCAGATCAAGAAGATGTCGGACGTGCAGCTGCACACGCTGCGCGACCGCCTGCAGCTGCACGAGGAGATCCCCGACGAGGCGCTCGCCGGCGACGAGCCGCCGTACTACCGCCCCGGCGAGGACTCCGTCGCCTACCAGTACCTCGCGGAGCGCCGACGCGCGCTCGGCGGACCGCTGCCGAAGCGGACCGTGTCGATCCGCCGTCCGCTCTCGCTGCCCGATCCGGCGGTGTTCGCCGAGTTCAGAGGCGGTAGCGGCGGGCAGAGCGTGAGCACCACCATGGGCTTCACGCGCCTGCTGCGCAACCTCGCGCGCGACCACGGCTTCGGCCCGCGCGTCGTGCCGATCATCCCCGACGAGGCGCGCACCTTCGGCATGGACTCGCTGTTCCCCGAGCTGCGCATCTACGCGTCGCACGGCCAGAAGTACGAGCCCGTCGACCACGCGCTGCTGCTCAGCTACGCCGAGTCGAGCGACGGACAGATCCTCGAGGAGGGCATCACCGAGGCCGGCAGCACCTCGAGCTTCATCGCCGCCGGCACCAGCTACGCCAACCGCGGCGTGCCCATGGTGCCCTTCTACACCTTCTATTCGATGTTCGGCTTCCAGCGCGTCGGCGACCTCATCTGGCAGGCCGCCGACTCACGGGTGCGCGGCTTCCTGCTCGGGGCCACCGCGGGCCGCACCACGCTGCCGGGCGAGGGGCTCCAGCACCAGGACGGCCACAGCCTCGTGCTCGCGAGCACAGTGCCCGCGTGCCAGGCGTACGACCCGGCGTTCGCCTACGAGGTCGCGTCGATCATCCGCCGCGGCATCGAGCGGATGCACGGCCCCGCGCCGGAGGACGTCTTCTACTACCTCACGCTCTACAACGAGAACTACCCGATGCCCGCGGCGCCCGAGCACGACGACCTCGACGACGGGATCAACTGCGGCCTCTACCGCTGGAGCGCGCCGACGGGTGGCACGCACCCCGTCGCGCTGCTGTTCTCCGGTTCCGCACATGCCGCGGCGCGCGAGGCAGCCGCGGAGCTCCTCGAGCGCTACGACGTCGCTGCGTCGCTGTGGTCGGCCACGTCCTACAAGGCCCTGCGCGAGGACGGCATGGCGTGCGAGCGCTGGAACCGCCTGCACCCCGGCGACGCCCCGCGCACGCCGCTCGTCGCGCGGCTCCTCGGCTCCGAGCGCGGACCGGTGGTCGCCGTCACGGACTTCATGAGGGCGGTCCCGGAGCAGATCGCCCCGTACCTGCCGGGCCGCAGGTTCACCGCGCTCGGCACCGACGGCATGGGACGCAGCGACACACGCGAGGCGCTGCGGCGGTTCTTCGAGACCGACGCCGCGCACGTGGTCGTCGCAGTGCTCGAGGCGCTGGCCGCGGACGGCACCGTGCCGCATTCCGCCGTGCGCGATGCGATCGTCCGGCACGGCATCGACCCCGACGCCGAGGCGCCGTGGCGGGTGTAGCCGGCTCGACCCGGCCGCTCGCCGTCACCGGCAACGACGGCGCCGACGACCTGCTGCGACGCGACGGCACCGCGCTGCTCATCGGCATGCTGCTCGACCAGCAGGTGCCGATGGAGTGGGCCTTCACCGGCCCGTGGACGATCTCGCAGCGCCTGGGCCACTGCGATGCGAAGCGGATCGCCCGCATGGATCCCGACGAGTTCGTCGCAGCGTGCCGCATCAAGCCCGCCATCCACCGCTTCCCCGACTCCATGGCGCGCCGCATCCACGCAATGTGCGGCGTCGTCGCCAGCCGCTACGGCGGCCGTGGCGAGGGCATCTGGGACGGCGTGGCGCGGGCCGACGAGCTCGTGTCGAGGCTGCGCGAACTGCCGGGCTTCGGCGAGGAAAAGGCGCAGATCTTCGTCGCGCTGCTCGGCAAGCGGTTCGGCGTCCGCCCCCGCGGGTGGCGCACCGCCGCAGGACCGTTCGGCGACGGCCAGCCCCGCTCGGTGGCCGACATCCACTCGCCCGCGTCCCTCGCCAAGGTGCGCGCGTTCAAGAAGATGCAGAAGGCCGCCGGAACCGACAAGCAGGACCGGCCGGTCCGCACCGTTCGTTAGGGTGCCGGCGTGACCGTGCTCGTCACCGGCGGAGCCGGCTACATCGGGTCGCACACGGTACGTGCGCTCGTCGCACAGGGCCGCGACGTCGTCGTGCTCGACACGCTCGAGCTCGGCGACCGCTCCCGGGTCGAGGACGTGCCGTTCGTCAAGGCGGACATCGCCGACGGCCGCGCGGTCGAGCGGGCGGTGCGCCGGCACGGCGTGACGTCCGCCATCCACTTCGCGGCCTACAAGGCGGTGGGTGAATCGATGCAGCAGCCGCTGCGCTACTGGTCGAACAACGTCGCCGGCAGCGTCGCGCTGGTGAGGTCCCTGCTGGCATCCGGGGTCGGCCAGCTGGTGTTTTCGTCGTCCGCCGCCGTCTACGGGACCCCCGACCGGGTGCCCGTGACCGAGGATGCACCGTTGCGCCCCGAGAGCGTCTACGCCGACACGAAGGTCGCCATCGAGCGCTTCCTCGCGCCGTGCGGGGCGGTGGGACTCCGGTCGGTGAGCCTCCGCTACTTCAACGCCGCCGGCGCGAGCGACGACGCCTCGATCGGCGAGGACTGGGACGCGTCGCAGAACCTCGTGCCCCGCGTCATGAAGGCCCTCATGACCGGCGAGCCGATGCAGGTGTTCGGCGACGACTATCCGACGCCCGACGGCACGTGCGTCCGCGACTATATCCACGTCCTCGACCTCGCCGAGGCGCACGTGGCCGCGCTCGACCACCTCGCGTCGGGCGGCGCAACGGTGTCGTGCAACGTAGGGACGGGCATCGGCACGTCGGTCGCACAGGTCATCGACCTCGCCGAGCAGGCGAGCGGCCGCCGCGTCCCGCGCACAGTCGGGCCGCGGCGGCCCGGCGACCCCAGCGCCGTCTATGCGGACCCCACCATGGCGCGCACGCTGCTGGGATGGACCGCGCGCCGCGACCTGCGCGACATCGTCGCCAGCGCGTGGCGCTGGCACTCGTCGGGCCGCTGACCCGCCGCTACGGGCGCTGGCGGTCGAGCCAGCCGAACAACATCGCCATCGCGCGCGGGTCGTGGCGGAGCCGGTGCCCGGCACCCGGGATCACCTGCAGCTCGGCCGAGCCGTGCGCCTGGGCGAGCACCCGCGAGTCGGCCGGCGGCACGATGTGGTCGTCGGCACCGTGCATCAGCAGCAACGGACGCGGCGCATAGCGGCGCGCGGCGTCCGCCGGCCTGAACCGGCGCAGCTCGCGCCCCCACTCCTCGATCGACGACGGGAAACCCGGCCGCTTCACCGCGCCGATCTCGCGGGAGTGCTCGAGGAACCGGCGCGGCTGTGCCGCCCAGTCGTCGAAGTCGGCGCGCGCACCGAGCAAAGCGCACCCCTCGACGCGCGGATCGTCGGCCGCGACGCAGAGTGCGAGCGATCCGCCCGTGTTGTTGCCCACGAGCCAGATCCCCGTCGGCGACGCGACCGACACGACGTGCGAGATCGCGGCGCGCAGGTCGTCGACCCACCCCTGCATCGAAAAGTCGCCTTCACTCGTCGCGCAGCCCCTGAACGTGAAGGCCATGCCCACCCACTGCAGCTCCGCCGCGATCTCGTCGACGAGCTCGGGAAACGTGCCGCCCGAGTGCCGGGCGTCGATGCCGCCGCTCGGATAGCCGTGGCACAGCACGACGGCCGGCAACGGGCCGCGCGCACCCTCCGGCACGGCGACATGGCAGGCGAGCCG
>JBIIHV010000077.1:0-7687 GCA_044235415.1 Ilumatobacteraceae bacterium
TCACCGCCGCCGCGAACACCCTCGATCAGCGCATCGCGGCGCTCGACGCCCGGGTCGCATCCATGACGGGCGAGATCTCCGCCCAGCTGCACGAACTCGGCGGTGAGATCGACCGGCTCGCGTCGCAAGCCCCGACGCCGCAGATCGCCGCCGCCATCGACGCGCTGCAGGCCAGCCAACGGCGGCTGGCCAACGAACAGGCGCGCTACGAGATCGCGTTCCGCCAGGACCTCGCGTCCATCGCCGACGCGCTGAGGCGTCGCTAGCGCGGGATCAGGCCGAGTGCGCGGCGGATGAGGTCGCGCGCCTCTGCCTGCTTCTGCTGGTACAGCGCGAAGTTCGGCGGCGTGCTGGCGAGCGCCGCGTCGGCCTCGGCGAACAGCTGGTCGGCGAGCTCGAGCAGCTGCACCGCGTCGAGCGAACCCGTGTCGACCGCCGACGATGGCACGGTCGTCGTGGTCGACGACCCGTCGTCGGGCGCCGTCGCGTCGGTGCCGGCCGACGACGCATCGTCCGGCACCTCGGAGACGCCGTCGTCGATGCGGTCGCCGATGTCACCGGTGTAGCCGGGGAACATGCGGCGCACCGCCTCCCCGAGCGAATCGGCGATGACCACACGGTTGTCGTAGAAGGCCAGGAACTTGCGGACGAACACCTGGCGCGCGTTCGCGTCGTCGGGACGCACGTAGAGCGGCCGGACGTAGAGCAGGCCGTCGCCGATCGGCACGAGCTGGATGTCGCCGTAGACGACGCGCGAACCGCGCTGGTCGAGCAGCGTCACCTGCTGTGCGACGACGGAATCGCTGCCAAATTCTGCGGCGACGGTGGCCGGACCCTCCGGCAGCGGCGACGCGACGTCGTACAGCGTCAGGCGCCCGTAGCTGGACGGGTCGCTCGACACCACCATGAACGCACGGAGCTCCTTGCGGGCATCGTCCGACGAGAACGGCACGAACGGCCGCAGCATCGAGAAGGTGCCCGATCCCGACGTGTCGCCCGGTGCGTGGAACAGGGTGAAATACGGCTCGAAGCGCAGGACGTTCGCGTCCTGCACGTCGATCACCTCGGTCGGTCCGACCGTGCCGGACGTTCCCGCCAGCGCGATGCCACCCTCCGGCTCGGTGGACGACGCCTGCGCCACGCTCCACGCCGCGTCGCGGTTGAAGAACAGGTCGGCGTCGTCGAATTGGTAGCGACCGAACATGTTGGTCTGCACCCGGAAGAGGTCCTCCGGGTAGCGGAAGTGCGCGACCAGTGCCGCGGGCGCCTCGCTCACCGGCGTGAACAGTCCAGGGAACGCCGCGGCCCACGCCGCGACGATCGGATCCTCGTCGTCGACGAGGTAGAAGGTCGGCTGACCCGTGTACCCGTCGACCGCGACCTTGACGCTGTTGCGCACGTAGTTGAACGTCGCATTGAGCCCCGAACCCGGCGTCAACTGGGACGTGTTCGCGAACTGCGCATACGGGTACCTGCTGGAGATGGTGAAGGCGTCGACCACCCAGGTGATGCGTCCGTCGACGACGACCGGGTACGGATCGGCGTCGTAGCGCAGGAACGGCGCGATCTTGTCGAGGCGCTCCCGCACGTTGCGCACCCACATGATCCGCGACTCGTCGGTGATGAGACCCGACCCGAAGAGGTTGAACTCGCCGAAGTGCACCGCGAACGCCGCACGGCGGGCAGCCGACGACAGCAGGACGCCACCGTCGCCGTCGTACGGCGACGCCTCGGTGTCGGGGCACGGCTGCTCGGGCTGCTCGGTCGCGAGCAGCGCATAGTCGTCGATGCGGTCGCCCACGTAGAGCTGCGGGCGCTCCACCCCGAGGTCCACGTAGGTCGGCCGACCGTCCGAGGTGACCGTGCTCGCGGGGGCGACGACGAGGCCGCACCCGTGCGTGTAGATGAGGTGCCGCGACACCCAGGTGCGGTTCGGGATGCCCGCGCTGTTCAGCTCGCGCGCCGCCACCATCACCTGCTGCGTACGGCCGTCGATGGCGTAGCGGTCGACGTCGAGGTCGCGGATGGCGTAGAAGGACGACAGACCCTGGTCGAGCGAGAAGCGGTCGCGCATCTCCGTCGGGTCGAGCTGGCGCACGTCGCGCAGGGGCGCCTCGTTTGCGGACACCTCGTCAGCGCTGATCGAGCCGAACGAGACCTCCTCGCGCACGACGTCGTCGAGCCCGATGCCCGCCTTCGTGGCCACGATGTTGCGCTCGATGAACGGCCGCTCCTTCGTGCTCACGTTGGGCTGGACGTTGAAGCGCTGGACGATCGCCGGGTAGACGGCCCCGGCCACGATCGCGACGACGATCCACACCATCGTGGCGAGCACCGGCAGGCGCCAACCCTTTCGCGATGGCCGTACGTTCCAGAGGAACATCAGCGCGACCGCGACCGACACCAGGATCATCAGGTTCGTGGCCGGAAGCTGGGCATTGACGTCGGTGTACGTCGCGCCCTGCACCACGCCCCGCGTGGAGGTCGTGAGCGAGTATCGCGACAGCCAGTAGCCGGCGGCGCGGACGAGCGCCAGCGCGGCGAACAGCACGGAGAGGTGCGCCTTGGCGAGAGGCGTCACCTTCGACCCGGCGGTCTGCAGGCGGATGCCGCCGTTGAGGTAGTGCGTCAACGCGACCACGATCGCCACCAGCACGAGTGCGCCGAACAGCCAATTCACGACGAAGGTCGCAAACGGCAGCCGGAACACGAAGAAGCCGATGTCGTGCCCGAACAGCGGGTCGGAGACGCCGAACGACTGGTGGTTCGCAAACAACAGCCACTCTTGCCACTGGGTCATCGCCGGCAGCCCGACCATCAGGCCGAGCACCACCGACACGACGAGGCGCAGCAGCAGGCGGCGCCGGTCGCTGAGGTCGCGATAGACCGACAGCGCCTGCTCCTCCGGCGAGCGCGGGACGGACGCAGGACGGAGGCGGTCCGCGATCCACATGTTGAGGACGAGGATCGCGACCATCGCGACCACGAAGACCGCGCCGAGCGCGAGTCGCATCCACAGCGAGGTCCAGAACACCTGCGACTGCCCGACCGAGCCGTGCCAGAGCACGTCCACCCAGAACCCGGCGATGCTCCGGGCGGACAGCACCAGCGCCACCAGCGCGCCGACGATCAGCGTGACGAAGAGGCGGGCACGGGACGGACGCGGGACGCGGAAACCGCCGCCGCCGTCCGGCTGGCGGCGCGGAAGGTCTGAAGGGTTGCGCACGCGCGGGAGATTACTTGGGGGCGGGTGCGATGAGGCATCGGCACCCCGGGTGTGCGACGGGGTGCGAGTGTCCCGTCGGGAACTTCGTCCCCACGCCGTTCGACCCGGCGAGCGCGTTGTCCTCGGCGTCGGCGCACGCCGGGCCGTCCGGGTCGACGACCCAGCACACCTTCGTGCCGTCCGCAATCGCGAGATACGCGCCGCGGCTATACGCGAGCCGCGCAAGGTCGACCGCGACCTTTTCGGCGCGCTGCAGCTTCCACTCGCGGTACGCGCCGCGGACCGCCGAGGACATGGCGTCCTTGCTGCCGTTGCTCGTGTCGACGCACTGCTGCAGCTGCTCGCGCAGCACCCGCACGATCCACTCGTCGACGCGGCGCGACACCTTTGACAGCACCTTCGACCGCTTGAGCGTCGCGCGGAGGTCCGCGCCGCCCCCGGGCACGCTCTTCGCACCCGCCATCGCGATGCGCATCAACTCGTCCTCGAGATCGGCCACGATCGCGTGGACCTGCGCGTCCGCGGAGGGAAACAGCGACTCGAGCGCGACGGACATCTTCCGGTCCTGCAGCCGGGTCAGCGCCCCGTTCTCCTCGTCCGCGAGCAGCCGCTTCAACTTCTTCGTCATCGAAGTGCTCGGCGCCGCAATGGCCGCCTCGCGCTCCGCGAACCGCGCGGGGTCGACGGTGGCCGGCGCAACGACGACCGGCACGGCCTCGGGTCCGCGCTCCATCGGCGCCGCGTCGGGGGCCGTCACACCCGTCGTCCTCTCCGTCTTCTTCGACCGGCGCTCCGGCGCAGTGGACGTTCCGCCGAACAGCGACGGACGGCGCCTCGTCGACCGCCGCGCCGTCCGCTGCCCATCAGTGGGTTCCTCCGCGACGGGTGCGGATGCACCGAGCTCGCTCGCGCCGTCGCCGGTGACGACGCCGGACGCAACGCGATCGGTGCTCGACGCGCGCAGACGCGCGAACACCGCATCGACGGACGGATTCGTCGGACGGACGACAGGTGGCGGACCGACTGCCGTGTCGTCGGCGCCCGGGGTGCCGTTCGTCGGATCCTCGGCGGACTCAGGCTCGGACCACCCGGCGTCGACCGGTTCGGTCCCGCCCTCTGAAGGTTCGGCGTCGTCCGTTCCACCCGCGACGAATGGGATCGGCTCCGTGGCGCGGGCTTCCGTCGGCTCGATCGCCGGCGACGGACGACGGCCGCGGTCGAACAACGGCACGACCACGGCCATGTGGCCCGACACGGGATGGTCGATCGACGGGTGCGACGCCATCGACGACGGCACCGTGCGGTCGGGGGGCACGGCGTCCGTCGCCCCCGACTGCGCCGGGACGTCGTCCTCGCCGCTCGACGGACGCTGCTGCGACCCCGTGGCATCGATCCCGTCGCGACGCAACTTCTCCGCGCGCTCCAGCGTGTCGAATCCGAGCGACGTGCCCATGATCGGCGTCGCATCGACCGGCACCTTCGGCGGGTCGTGCGGCACCTTGCGCTGCGGAATCGCATCGGGCACCTTCGCGTGATCGAAGAAGAGCACCTCACCGGTCGGTTCGTCGTACGACACGGGCTGCGGCGCGGGAACGTACCGGTCGAACACCGAGGTCGGCTCCACCTCCGGGACACCGGTGATCTCGACGATCGCATCGGCGAGCTCGTCGAACTCGGCGAGGTCCCCGACGGCGCGCTCCGCGGCGTCGCGCGCGCGCTCGAACGCGTCGACGAGACGGTCGCGGAGGCGGACGAGGTGCTCGATCTGCGACTTCACCTGATCGCGCCGCCTCGTCGCGTCCGACACCGCTTCCTCGCGGAAGCGCCTCGCCTCCGCCACCATGTCGCGGCCCTGCTGCTTGGCCAGCTCCAGCTCGGCCTCCATCTGGCTGTCGAGGTCGGTGCGCTGACGGACGGTGTCGAGCATCGCCTCCTCGCGGACGCGCCGGGCCTCGTGCTCGGCGTCGCGCAGCGCGCGTTCCGCCTCCTCGGCGGCGTGCCCCCTGATCTGCTGCGCCGCCTCGCGCGCGACGGCGAGCACGCGCGCGGTCTCCTCCCCGACGAGCGCGGCGATCGTCTCCTCGTCCAGCGCGCCGGGATCGGACAGACCCAGTGTCTGCTGGGCCTTCAACTCGCTCTCGAGGAACCTGACCCGGTCGTGCACCCGGGCGAGCTCGGACGACACCATGCGGAGGAAGTCGCGGACCTCCTCCTGGTCGTACCCGCGGCGCACGACGCCGAATTGGGCCGACCCGACGGCCGCCGGCGAGCCGGGATCAGGACGCGAGAACGAGATTCCCACGCGCCGAGCGTACGCCCGCGTCAGAGGGTGGCTGTGGCACCGATGCCACCGCCGAGCTCCTCGAGCACGGCGAGCGCCTCCTCGAGCGATGCAACCGGAACGATCCGCAGACCCTTGCCCGCGGCACGGCGGGCCTCCGCGAGCTCTTCCTCGGATTGCGACGCAGGGACGAGGAACACCTCCACGCCCGCCTCGCGCACGGCGACCGTCTTCTGGCGCAGCGCGCCGATCGCCCCCACCGTCTCGTCGGCGGACATGGTCCCGGTGGCGGCCACGCGCACGCCGCCCGTCAGCTCGCCGGGCGAGAGCTCGTCGATCAGGGCGAGGGTGAAGGCGAGACCGGCCGACGGCCCGCCGATCTGGTCCGTGTCGATCGCCACCTCGAACGGCAGGGACACGGTGCGGGTGTCGGCCGGCACGATGCCGATGATCGTGCGCGACGGGTCGTCCGGGCTGACCATTAATTCCACCCTGCGCTCGACCTCCGCCGACTCCCCGAGCGGCACCACGTCGAGCACGACGATCTCTCCGGCCGCCCTGCCGGTCAGGGCCGCCAGCAGGTCCTCGAGGTCGGACACGGGGGCGCCGTCGATCCTTCGGATGGTGTCGCCCGGGTTGAGCTGGCGGCACGCGCTCAGTTCGGCCGGTTCGTCGGCGCAGACGAGCTGCTCGACGACGATGTCGCCCCATTCGAGGCTGACGTCGAAGCCGAGCCGCCGGAGGGCGACGAACTCGGCGATCTGCTTCGAGGTCGTCATCGACTGGAAGCCGAGCCGTCGTTGCTCGCTCGGTGCGATGTCGCCGAAGCGCTCGCGACGGGTCTGCACGTCGGCGTCCGGGTCGATCGACGCGATGAGGGCCGACAGCGCCGTGAGCCGATTGCCGAGGGCCGTCACGAACATCACGGGCGAGTCGGGCTCGTACCGGTCGACGCCCGACGTCTCGGCCTCGTCGAACGACATCCGATCCGACACCTGTTCCGCGGACCCCGGCGCGATCTCCCACAGGCCCACCGTCACCACCGACGCGACGACGATCGAGAGGAGCACGAGCCACGACACGGTGAGCAGGGGCAGCGACCACCACAGGCGCGACTGCGGAGAACGGGTGCGCTCAACGACGGTCGGGGGCGGCAGGGATACGCTGGCGGGCGTCGTGGTGTCGTTCGTCGCGTCCATCGCCGTGCTGTCCGAACCCACCATCGGCGCCACCTGGCGGGCGGTGCTCGCCGCACTGCTCGGGATGGCCGCCGTCATGTTGCTCGGACGTCGCCAGCCTGCCAGACCCGGGGGCACCGGTGCTCATCGGGTGGTCGTCCGGGACGTGCCCCTCGAGCGCGAGCCCGATGCCCGCGACCGCAGCAACGCCGCCACCGGGCTCGTTGCGGGCGGCCTCGTCGGCGGGGCACTCGTTGCGCTGGTCGTGACCGTCGTCCTCGCCTACCTCGTCAACCAGGTCGAGTCGCTCCTCGGATGACCCAGTCGGTCTGCATCCAGGGGCTGGGCTTCGTCGGCTCGGCGATGGCCGTGGCGTGCGCACGTGCCGTGGACGAGACCGGGACACCCCACTTCAACGTCACGGGGCTCGACCTGCCCACACCCGCGGGCACGGCGCGCATCGATGCGATCAACCGCGGCGAATTCCCCTTCGCCAGCTCCGACGCGTCCCTCGCCCGCGAAGCGGCCGCGGCGCATGCCCGCGGAAACCTGTCGGCGACCAGCAACCCCGACGCCATCGCCACCGCGGACATCATCGTCGTCGACGTCCCGCTCGACATCGACTTCTCGGGGCCACGGCCGAGCCTCGTCATCGAGCCGTTCAAGGCGGCGGTATCCACGGTCGGCGAGTACGCGCGCGACGGTGCACTGGTCGTCATCGAGACGACCGTGGCGCCCGGGACCTGCGAGCGCATCGTGTACCCGGTGCTCGAGTTCTGGTGCGAGCGCCGCGGCATGTCGCACTCCGGGCTCCTGCTCGCCCATTCGTACGAGCGCGTGATGCCGGGCGAGCACTACCTCGAGTCGATCACCAATTTCTGGCGGGCGTATGCCGGCTTCGACGAGCGGGCTGCACGCGCCTGTGAGGCGTTCCTGTCGAAGGTGATCGACGTCGGGCGCTACCCGCTCCGACGACTCCCCTCCACGACGGCCTCCGAGACG
>JBIIHV010000079.1:0-7647 GCA_044235415.1 Ilumatobacteraceae bacterium
GCGATTCGGGTGGCGTCGCGAGCAGGGCGATCGCCAGCACCTCGGCGGCCTGCGGCTGAGAGGGGTGGCGCGCCCGGCAGAGCGGCACTGCGCGGTCGCCGACGACCACGTCCGCGACCGTCATGTCATTCATGGTCATGGTGCCGGTCTTGTCCGCGCACAGCACGGTGACGACTCCGAGCGACTCGATCGCACCCGGCTCGCGAACGATGACGCGCGCCTTTGCCATCCGCCACGCCCCCAGCGCGAGGAACACCGCCAGCACCACCGGGAGCTCCTCGGGGATCATGGACATCGCAACGGCGAGTCCCGCCATGGAACCCTGGAGCACGTCGTCCCTCGTCAGCGCGATGGCTCCACCAACGGCGGCCGCCACGAGCACCGCGACGGCCCCCATCCAGCGCACCACGCGGCGCACGTCGCGGCGGATGGCGAATTCCGGCTGCGCCACGGACACGAGGGCGGCGCCGATCCGACCCACTGCAGTCCGCGCCCCGCACGCGGTGACGAGGATCGAGCCGCTGCCGCGCACGACGAGGGTTCCGGCGTGCACCCGATCGGCTTCGCCGCTCCCGACCGACTTCTCGACGGGCACCGACTCGCCCGTCAGGATCGCCTCGTCGATCACGAGGCCGGCCGATGACACGACGGTCCCGTCCGCCGCCACGCGGCACCCCTCCGACACGACCACCACGTCGCCCACCACGACCTCTGGCGACGGCACCACGGTTCGTCGACCGTCGCGCACCACGGTCGCTGGCGGCGACGCCATGGCTCGCAGCCGATCCAGCGACCGCTCCGCCCGGCCATGCTGCACGAGCGACACGACGGTGACGAGTACTGCGGTCGAGAGGAGCATCGCGCCGTCCAGGGGGTCGTTGACGACGAAATTCACGACGCCCGCCGCGAGGAGCACCAGCAGCATCGGCTCGCCGACGACGCGACCGACCGTCGCCAGTCCGCCACGGCGCCCCGCATCGGGCAGGACGTTCGGACCGTCGCGGTCGAGCCGTCGTGCCGCCTCCTCCGACGTCAGGCCGACGGACGGATTCGTCGTGTCGGGTGCGCCACTCATGACTCCCGACGGACGCTAGGGATGCGCGGCGCGCGCGGGATCGAACGGCCCGAGGTCGGGACGTTCGTCGCGCCTAGCGGCCCTGGCGCGCGACTGCGGCGCCGAGCTCGGTGAAGAAGGCCGTGGTCGGCGCCTGCAACGTCCCGGCAAGCGCCGCGTCCTGCACCGTTCGACACCCCGGCCGCAGCACGACCACCACCATCCCGCGCGACGGCACCGCCGCGCCAAGTTGATGGCATGCCCCCGACACCCAGAACACGTCGGAGGGAAGTGCCGGCCACTGGCGACCCGCGATCCACTCGGCGCGTCCACCGCTCAGCGTCTGGGTCGCGTCGGTGTTGAGCCACCACTGCAGGCCGTACGCGCCGTTCATCTGGGTGTTCGGCCCGCTTCCGGTCACCTGCGGGGCGAGCGAGTCGGCCACGTAGCCGGCGTCGATGATCCGCCTCCCCTTCCATGCGCCGCCGTCGAGGTAGAGCTGGACGAGCCTCGCCACGTCCATGCACGTGGCCTGGATGCCCGCGTAGAGGCCGGGCACTCCGAACGGGTCGAGCGTGAACGACGCGGACAAACCCAGCGGATCGAACAACTCGCGCTGGGCGAACGTCACGACCGACTCGCCGGTCGCCCGGCTGAGCACGAGCTCCAGAGCCTGCGAGCTCGCATTGTGGTACGACCAGCGGGCACCGGGCGTACGGACGTTCTGCGAGGTGCCGAGGACCGCACCCCGAAGGTCGTTCGGCGCCGTCCACACGTTGAAGTCGGTTCGACCCGACGTCATCGCGAGCAGGTGCCGGACGGTGACGCCCTCGCTCGCCGTTCCGACCCACTCGGTGATCCACGTCGACGCGGGCTGGTCGATCTGCAGGAGCCCCTTCGTCTGCGCGATGCCGACCAGCGCACCCGCGAACGACTTCGTGACCGACGCCACCTCCTCGCGCGACGACGGAGCGTGGCCGAAGAAGCGCCACTCCCCGACCACCTTGCCCCGCTCGAGCACGGTCATGCAGCGCGCGTTCTGTGCCTTGACCGCGCGCGCCATCGGCACGTACGCCGCGGCCGCGCCGCGCAGAAGGCTCGCACCGCCCCCGTCCACCTCGGTGGCGCGACGCCACCGCGACGCGCCACGCGCGCCCGCGCAGACCAGGCGCTGGTCGCGCCTCGCGACCCGAACGGTCGTGATCTCGCCGGGTGCGCCGCACCTGCCACCCAGGACGGCCTCGGCGGCACCCACGGGTGCCGAACCGAGGGCCACCGCCAGCGCCGCGATTGCGGCAGACACCACCCGCGCCCACCTCACGTGCGCGAGAGTACCCCTGAACGCCGAAGGGGCGGGGCCCCGGTTGCCCGGATGCCCCGCCCCTCGCGCGCGACTTCAGACGATCTAGATGCCGTCCGGATCAGTGACGATGAAGCCCTGGATGATCTGGCGCACCTGCGGCGACGCGCCGCCCAGCGCAGCGGGTGTCACCGCATTCGCCTGGGCCGGGGTCATCGCCCTCGCCTGAGCCGGATCGAACTGGCGCATCTGACCCGGAGTCATCGCTCCGAACGCCGCCGGCGGGATCGCCGCCATCTGCTGCGGCCTCACCGAATCGGCTGCCGATGCCCACCAACCCCCGAACTGCTCGGGCTGGAGGCCCGCCAGCGCCTGCGGCGGCAGCGCCGCCACCTGCTGCGGACGGAAGCCCGCCATCGCCTGCGGCGGCAGCGCACCCAACTGTGTCGGGTCGATCGCACCCAACGCGGCCGGCGGCAACGCCTGCACCTGTCGCGGCTGCATCGCCGAGAACACCTGCGGCGGCAACGCGTCGACCTGGTTCGGACGGAAGCCACCCAGCGCGGCCGGCGGCAGCGCGGCGAACTGCTGCGGGTTCAGACCCGCCATCGCCTCCGGCGGCAGGGCGCCGATCTGCTGCGGACGGAACGCGGCCATCGCCTGCGGCGGCAACGCACCCAACTGGCTCGGATCCATCGCACCCAGCGCAGCGGGCGGCAGCGCACCGACCTGGCGCGGCTGCATCGCCGAGAACACCTGCGGCGGCAGCGCATCGACCTGTCCCGGTCGGAACGCGGCCACGGCGTTCGGCGGCAGAGCCCCCATCTGCTGCGGGCTGAACGCGGCCATCGCCTGCGGCGGCAATGCGCCGATCTGGTTCGGGTTGAACGCAGCCATCGCCGACGGCGGCAACGCACCCAACTGCTGCGGGTTCATGCCCGTCAGCGCGGCCGGCGGTAGCGCACCCAGCTGCTGCGGACGCATGCCCGTCAGCGCGGCGGGAGGCAACGCACCCAACTGCTGCGGGTTGAACCCGGCAACTGCCTGAGGCGGAAGCGCACCGAGCTGCTGGGGGCTAAAGGCCGCAACGGCCTGAGGCGGCAGGTTGCGCATCTGATTCGGGTCGATCGCAGCCATCGCCTGCGGCGGCAACGCGCCAATCTGCTGCGGCGTGAACGCCGTGAAGGCGGCGGGCGGCAACGCATCAACCTGCGCGGGCTTGAATCCGGCCATCGCCTCAGGCGGCAACTGGCCGATCTGCTGCGGGTTGAACCCCGCCATCGCCTGCGGCGGCAACGCGCCGATCTGCTGCGGGTTGAACGCGGCCATCGCCTGCGGCGGCAACTGGCCGATCTGCTGCGGGCGGAACCCCGCCATCGCCTGCGGCGGCAGCGCCGCTACCTGCTGCGGGTTGAATCCGGCGAGGGCCTGCGGCGGAAGGGCGCCGATCTGCTGGGGACGGAACCCGGCCATCGCCTCAGGCGGCAACTGACCGATCTGGTTCGGATTGAACCCCGCCATCGCCTGCGGCGGCAACGCGCCGATCTGCTGCGGCGTGAACCCCGCCATCGCCTGCGGCGGCAACTGGCGCATCTGGTTCGGGTCGAACCCGGCCATCGCCTGCGGCGGCAACGCGCCGATCTGCTGCGCGTTGAACCCCGCCATCGCCTGCGGCGGCAACGCGTCGATCTGCGCAGGCTTGAACCCGGCCATCGCGTTCGGCGGCAACTGACCGATCTGGTTCGGGTTGAACCCCGCCATCGCGCCCGGCGGCAACGCCGCGATCTGCTGCGGGTTGAACCCGGCCATCGCGTTCGGCGGCAACTGACCGATCTGGTTCGGGTTGAACGTGCCGATCTGGTTCGGGTTCAGCCCCGCGATCTGCTGCGGAGTGAATCCGGACGGGTTGAATCCCGGCTGGCCGGGCTGCGGTGGCTGACCGGGAACACCCGGCTGACCCGGCACACCAGGCTGACCCGGCACACCAGGCTGACCCGGCACACCAGGCTGACCCGGCACACCCGGCTGACCCGGCACACCCGGCTGACCCGGCACACCGGACTTGTCACCTGTGCCAGGAACGCCACCAGGGGGCATCACACCGGGCGGCAGAGTGCCACCGGGCGGGGGCATGGGAACGCTCGGCGCTCCACCAGGCACACCTGCGGGCGGCATTGGCCCCGTCGGGGGCGGCGGCGTCGGCGCACCACCAGGCGGCGGGGGCGGCGGCGTCGGCGCACCACCAGGCGGCGGGGGCGGCGGCGCGCCACCAGGCGGCGGGGGCGGCGGCGGAGCACCTGCGGCGCTCGCCACCATGGCCGGGGCCACGGCCATTGCGAACACCGCGCTGGTGACCACAATCCCGCGAGCCATCCTTGACCTCAGGAACCTCATTGGAACCTCCTCGTCTCGGGGGCAACCCAATCCGGCAACGGCTAGGAATTGCCCGACCTGACAGTAACCAATCCCACGGACCTCATCGGCCAATCCGCGACGAGACACCTCTGAGGCGACCCCCTACGGCACCCCGTGTTCGATGGCCCACCGCACGAGATCCGCGGTCGACCGGAGCCCCAACTTGCGCATGCCGTTGGTCTTGTGCGTGCTGACGGTCTTTGGGCTGAGCGACAGTCGGGTGGCAATCTCCACGCAGCCGAACCCGAGGGCGTAGAAGCGGAGGATCTCCCACTCGCGTGCGGTGAGATCTCCGGTTCGCTGCACCCGCCGCGCCAGGAGCTCGGCGAGGCCGGGCGTGACGTATCTCTTTCCCGTCGCAACATGCGACACCGCCTCAAGGAAGCCCTTCGGTCCGATCAACTTCGTGACAAAGCCGTCGGCACCCTGCGCGATCGCGTGGACACCATGTGGATCCTCGCCGAGGAAGGAGATGGCCAGCACCCCGATGCTCGGCGCGATGGACTTCACCTCCGGAATTGCCGCGAGCCCGGACTCGCCGCGGAGCACGAGGTCGAGCACCACGACGTCGACCGGTCGCCGGTCGTCGTGGCACGCATCGAGTGCATCGCGCAGGTTGTCCGACTCGGTGACCATGCGCACCGACGGATCGGCCTCGAGGAGCTCCCGGAGTCCCCTCCGCACCATCCAATGGTCATCGACGACGTGCACATGGGTCACCGCGCGCCTCCCGGCTCTTCAGATAGGGCGAACGATGCCCGAACCGCCGTCCCCGACGCCCCGACGAGGGATCGGTCCAGCATCTCGTAGAGACCGCCCACTGCCGACACCCGCTCCTCCATTGAGGTTCGTCCATGGCCCGCCACGGAACCGGCGATCCCCACCCCGTTGTCCGTCACCTCGAGCACGAGCCGGCCGGCGACCACCTCGAGCCGCAGAACGACGCTGTCGCAGGAGGAGTGACGCATCGAGTTGAAGATGGCCTCGCGCGCCACGTTGTAGGCGGCGTAGGCGACCTCCGGAGCGACGTGCCGGAGCTGCTCCACCTCGACGCCGACGGAGCAGTCGGCGAACGCCCAGCCCCGACGGTTGACGTCGTCGGCGAGCTCGAAGAGCCTGATGACGAGGTTCCAGACGTCGAAATTCCTGAGGGACAGCTCCTCGGTCAGGTCGCGAACGCTCCTGATCGCGAGGTCGAGGTCGCCCCCGAGACGGTCGAGCCGGGACCTCACCACCGCGGCAAGTCCGTCATGGTTGCGCATGCCCTCGATCTCCATCTTCAGCATGGCCATGACCTGGCCGACGTCGTCGTGGAGACGGCGCGCGGTCTCCGTGCGCTCGCGCTCACGGAGCTGGCTGATCTCCGAGGCAACGTGCCGCAGCGCGATCCACCGCGGAGAGCTCACCAGTTCGGAATTGAGCGACGTCTGCGAGCACCCGACGATGCCCGCCAACCCGCCGTCCGGTCCGTAGAGCGGGGCATCGACGACGTACACCTCGACGACGCCACCGCTCTTCGTGCGCGCGTGGTACCGGCCTGCCCACGGCTGGCCACGCGAAACAAGCGACATGATCTCGTTGGCGACGCTGACGTCGAGCGGATGGACCGTCAGATCGGCGATGTGGCGTCCGACGGTCTCCTCGGCGGACCAGCCATAGATGGTCTCGGCGACCTCCGACCACACCCGAACGATGCCCGATGCATCGGTCGCGATCACCGCGACGGGCAGCGTGGCGGCGAGGCGCGTCACCCAGCGCAACGACTCGACGTCCAGAACTGCCTCCTCTGGCTGCTGCCCCGACTCTAGGCCAAGGTCTCACCCCGACTCGGCGAAACCCGCGCGCACCACGGCCACCGATCCCGCGAGGACGTCGATGCCGCATTTGACGTCGTCGCCCACCAGCGCATCTCCCGCCGCGAGCTCGAGTTCGGTCCCCTGCGCCCGCACCCGCGCGTCCGTCACGGCGACGAATACGGCACCCTCGCACCGTCCCGTGCCGGCAACCCGCACCGAGCCGGAGGCTCGGGCCCTTCGCACCATCAACCCGCAATCGCGGGTGGGTCCGGCGGGCAGGTGCGCGGCCACCGGGGACTCGCCCGCGAATGCAACGACCTCACCGCGGCGGGCGGTGCGCTCCGCTCCGTCAATCACTAGGTGCAGCGGTGCGTCGTCCATGACGACCAGCCACCGATCGACGCCCGGCAGCACCGAGAATGGGCCGTCCTCGACCACCGGTGCGATCGCCACGCGCCACGACCAGTCGTCACCTCCGCCCCGCGCCACCTCGAACGACGTTCCGCGGCCGTTCGCCCACGGCATGGCGCGGTGTTCGTGGGCGCGCTGGAGCCTCACGGGCCAACCGGCCGATCCGTACTCAGCCCTTGCAACCCTTGCCCCACCGGTGCGCGACGACCGAGTACCGGTCGCCAGACGGCGAGACGAGGTCGAGCCAGATCGTGCCGTTGGGACCATCCATCGGAATCGTCTCGATGGTGCTGATCCACGGCGTGACCCAATAGGAGAGCGTCTCGTTCCCGCGGGTCCAGCAGTAGCGGACCTGGATCACTCTCGCGGATCCGCCGGTCCACGAGACGGTCACCGATCCCTCGCCTGGCACCACCGAGATCGCCGGTGCGGTGGAGGTGTCGGGAGCAGTCGCAAACGCGGCGGAGACCGAGACCGGCGCGAATCCGGCACCGGCGTCGCGCAGCAGCACCGCGCGATAGGTCATGCCCGACGGCAACCCGTCCACCTCGACCGTCGCAACGCCGTCGAGCGACACCACGGTGAGGAACCCCCTCCCCACCCGTACGCTCGCACCTGCCGGGATGCCAAACCACCCCGTCAACGGGTCGTAGCGCTGCTGGACCGCGCCG
>JBIIHV010000080.1:0-7570 GCA_044235415.1 Ilumatobacteraceae bacterium
AGGAGATCCGCACCAACCAGGCCGTGGTCGACGCCTATCTGGGCACCCACCGCGGCACCGAGTCCGACGGGGGTGGAACGCGATGAGCGGCCAGGAGATCCTGCGCGCCGACGAGGTCCGTGCCGGGTACGTGCCCGGGGTGGACATCCTCAACGGCTGCTCCCTCACCCTCAACGCCGGCGAGATCGTCGGGATCATCGGTCCGAACGGGGCCGGCAAGTCCACGCTCCTGAAGGCGATCTTCGGGCTGCTCACGGTCCGCGAAGGGTCCATCGTCCACCGCGGCGACTCCGTACTCGGCATGAAGGCGCACGAGCTCGTCGCCCGCGGCATCGGGTACGTGCCCCAGCGGGAGAACGTCTTCCCGTCGCTCTCCATCCTCGAGAACCTCGAGATGGGCTGCTACCTGCGCAAGGCCGAGGTGGCCTCCCAGACCGAGTTCATCCTCGGACTCTTTCCGCGGCTGGCCGAGCGCCGGAACCAGCGGGCCGGATCGCTCTCCGGTGGAGAGCGCCAGATGCTCGCCATGGGCCGGGCGCTCATGATGAAGCCCGAGGTGCTGCTGCTCGACGAGCCGTCCGCGGGCCTCTCGCCAATGCTGCAGGACCAGGTCTTCCTGCGCACCCGCGAGATCAACCAGACGGGTGTGTCGGTGATCATGGTCGAGCAGAACGCACGGCGCTGCCTGCAGATCTGCGACCGCGGCTACGTGCTGGACCAGGGCCGCAACGCCTACACCGACACCGGCACGAACCTGCTCAACGACCCCAAGGTCGTCGAGCTGTACCTCGGCTCCCTCGCCTCCTAGGAGATCACGCGGCGCCAACCGCCGCCTCCCCTGCCCCTGGGTCGCACCCGAATCGGAGCCCTGCACGTCGGGTCGCGCCACTTCACCCGGGAATGACTCACCACCTCACCCGGGAATTGCGAAGGCCCCCGGTCGGCGAACCGACCGGGGGCCTCCGTCAGACGGAAACTGGACTAGCTGGCGAAGACGTACTGGTCCTGCGCAACGTCCGGACCGGCCTCACCGTAGGTGATGATCCGGTAGCTGGCCGCTGCGGGCTCGCCTGCGTCGACGAACTCGTACGGGCCACCGAGGCCGTCGTAGTCGATGTCGGTGCCGGCCTGAACCAGCGCGAGGCAGTCAGCGTACGTGGTGCACTTCTCGCCGTCCTTGGTGACGCCGTTGATCTGGCCACCAATCGAGACGCCGTCGGCGCAACCCGCGATCTCCGCCGCGAGGGCCGAGATGACGATCGCGTCGTAGGTCTCTGCGCCGTAGTCGTACACGCCGTTCACACCGGCCGCATCGAGGCGGGCGGTGAACTCGGAGATCGACTTGAGGTCGACCGACGGGGTCGTGCCGCGCATGCCCGCGAGGATGGTCGGGTCGGTGACGACCTCGAGCATGCCCGCGATGTTGCCGTCGACGCCGTAGACCTTCGTGGAGGTCGGGCCGACGCCACGCTCGTGCATGGTGGTCACGATCGTGCCGGACTCGGCGAAGCCGATGACGACGACCGCATCCGCACCGGCGGTGACGATCTGGTCAACCTCGGCGTCGAAGGTGTCGGCCTCGGGGGCGTAGGCGATGAAGGCCGAAACCGTGCCACCCGCACCCTCGAAGTTCTCCTTGAACGAGTCGGCGAGGCCCTGGCCGTACGACTCCTGGCGGAAGATCACTGCGGCGGTGGTGCTGCCGTCCTCGATGACGAGGTTGGCGAGCACGCGGCCCTGCAGGAGGTCCGACGGAGCGGTGCGGAAGTAGAGGCCCTTGTCGTCGTAGGTCGTGAAGTCCGGCGACGTGTTGGCCGGCGAGAACTGGACGACGCCCGCGGTCGTGATCTTGTCGATCACGGTCTTGGACACGGCCGACGAGGCGGCACCGACGATCACCTGCGCGCCACCGGCGAGCAGACGGTCGACCTCGGTGTTCGCGAGGTCGGTCGAGGTGTCGCCCGAGTCACCCTGCTGGATGGTGACGTCGGAGCCGAGCACGCCGCCGGCCGCGTTGATGTCCTCAACGGCGAAGCCCGAGGCAGCGACCTCAGGTGGTCCGAGGAAGGCGAGGCTTCCGGTGACCGGAAGAATCGTTCCGATGTTCAGCGAGGTGACGGCGCACTCCGCGGCCGCAGCCGTGTCGTCCGTCGCCTCCTCCGTCGTGTCCTCGCTGCCGCCGCAGGCTGCCGCGACGAGCGACAGCGAAGCGACGAGAACGCCGACGCGACGTGCGTTGGTCTTTCTCATGTGTTGGTTTCTCCCCCGTTTGGGTGTGATGAACCGCGGCAGGTTGCCACGGGTCAACTGGAGAGCCTACCGAACCCCTGAGCGCCTTCTCCGTGCGGAGCGCCGGATTGCCGGCGAACCCCGAGGTGGACCGCTGAGGGGACTGATCGCCGCGGGGTCTAGATGCCGTCGGCGGCCCGGGCCGTCGCCTCGTCGACCGACGCGCCGACGGTGCCGGCTCCGAAGACCGCCGGTCGGTCCCGCCACGGGTCGGGAAGGATTCCGATCCGGGCGTCCTCGATCGCCCGCCAGACCCGCTCGGCGGTGCAGGGCAGATCGAGGTGCCTGACGCCGAGATGGGACAGGGCGTCGACCACCGCGTTCTGCACCGCCGGGGTGCTGCCGATCGTGGCCGCCTCCCCAATGCCCTTGGCTCCGAGGGGGTTGAGCGGGGTCGGCGTCTCGGTGGACACGGCGTCGAACGACGGAAACTCGGCCGCCGAGGGGAATGCGTATTCGGCGAAGGTCGAGGTCACGAGGTTCCCGTCGGCGTCGTAGCGGATCTCCTCGTACAGCGCCTGGCTGATGCCGGCGGCCATGCCGCCGTGCTGCTGCCCCTCCACGAGGGCGGGGTTGATGACCCGTCCGCAGTCGTCCACCGCCACGTGTCGCAGCACCCGCACCCGGCCCGTCTCCGAGTCGACCTCGACCACGCTCACGTGCGCCCCGAATGGGAACGTGGTGGCCCCCTGGTCGAAGTCGAGGTGGGCGGCGAGTCCCGCCAGCCCGTCGCCGGTGTCGGTTGCCGCGCGGTGCTCGTCCGACGCAGCCGCACGGGCAAGGAGCGCCCAGTCGAGCGCGCGCGCCGGCACGCCCCGCACCGCGAACGAGCCATCCTCCAACACCACGTCGGCCGTATCGGCCTCGAGCACGGAGGCCGCGAGGATCCGCGCCTTGTCGACGAGCAGGTCGCTCGCCTTCTTCACGGCCGAGCCACCGAGCTGCATGGAACGGGAGCCAGCAGTGCCGCCGCCGCTCCGCACGAGATCGGTGTCGACCGGGGCCAGCACGATGCGGTCGACCGGGATTCCCGTCGCCTCGCTGACGATCATCGCGTACGCCGTCTGGTGCCCCTGGCCGTGCGACGACGTGCCGGCGTGCACCGTCGCGGTGCCGTCCCCGTGCACCTCGACGCGCGCGTACTCGGAGCTCTCCCCTCCTGCCGTGATCTCCACGTATGCCGCGACTCCGATGCCGATGAACATCGGATCGCCCGCCTCGCGGCGCCGGCGCTGCTCGTCGCGCCAGCCGTCGTAGCCGGCGATCCGTGCGGCCTCGCGGAGCGGCAGTGCGTAGTCGCCGGAGTCGTAGGTCGAACCCGTCAGCGTCGTGTACGGGAACGATCCGTTCGGGATCAGGTTGGCGAGCCGCAACTGCAACGGGTCGATGCCGAGCTCGTCGGCGACCATGTCCACCGCGCGCTCGATGAGCGCGGCGGCTTCGGGCCGACCCGCGCCACGGTAGGCGCCGGTGGGCGCGGTGTTCGTGGCGACCGATGCGATCTCGCACTGCGCCGCCTCGAAGGTGTAGACGCCCTGCAGCATGCTGCGCGTACCGAACGGCAGGAGTGCCCCGATTCCCGGGTAGGCACCCGCCTCGCACACGATCGACGCGCGGATCGCCCGCAGCCGGCCGTCGTTCGAGCACCCGAGCTCGACCCACTGGATCTGGCCGCGCCCGTGGAATCCGCCGCCAAGGTCCTCGCTGCGCGTCGCCATCCAGCGCACCGGCCTGCCCAGTCGGAGTGCGAGCGCCGCGACGACGGCGTGTTCGGAGGCGATGCCGACCTTGCCGCCGAATCCGCCGCCGACCTGCGGCGTCACGACACGGATCGATTCCTCGGGGACGCCGATCGACTCGGCGAGCAGCCGGCGGAACGTGTGGGGCTGCTGGGACGACGGGTGCACGAGCAGGCGCCCGTCACCGGACGGCTCGGCGAGGATGGCGTGCGTCTCGAGCGGTGCGATCGCGATGCGCTGGTTGACGAACCGCCCGCGCACCACACGGTCGCACGACTCGAGTGCTGCGTCGATGGACGCCGAGCTGCTGCGGACGGCGACGTTCGAGCCGCGCACGGGGAACAGCAGCGGCGCACCCTCGGCAAGTGCCTCCTCGGGATCGACGACCGGCTCCAACGGGTCGAGGTCCGCGACCACGGCCACAGCGGCATCGCGTGCCTCCGTCTCGGTGTCGGCCACCACCACCGCGACGATGTCCCCCACGAAGCGCACCCGGTCGGTCGCCAGCGGAGGACGGAGCAGCGCGTCGTCGATCTTGACCAGCGTGTGCATCGCCGGCAGTCCGAGATCAGCGGCGAGATACACGCCCACGACGCCGGGCATCGATCGCGCGGCATCCGCGTCGACCCCGCGCAGCAGCGCATGGGGAAGCTCGGACCGGACGAACACCGCGTGCAGCAGGCCCTCGCGGCGCAGGTCGTAGGCGTAGCTGGCACCGCCGCGGACGAGGGCGGGATCCTCGGTACGGGCGACGCGGGTTCCGAGGATCGACGTGGTCACGGGGAGAGTCTTAGCCGAACTCGACGAAGATCTCGCACCTGCGGTTGAGGGCAAGGCCGGACGGCGTGGTCTGGTCGATGCCGGGGAGGGGGACGCCGTCGCCCTTCCCGATGCGGACGATGGACCTCGGCTCCCGGCCGATCATCTGCTCGAGGGCCGATGCCAGAGAGTCCGCCCTGCGCTCGCTCAGGGGCAGACGGGACTCCTCGGGGCCGTCGGCCGACGAGTGGCACACCACCACGACGCGCAGCGACGGGTCGGCGATCGCCTCCGCGACCCCGCGGAGCGACTCGCGCGCCTCGCGCGAGATCTGCGCCGAGTCGGCCTCGAAGAGAAGGTCGACGGGCACGAGCAGCCGCTCGAAGGCCGACCCCGAGTCGAGCTCGGTGAGGTAGCCCTCCTCCGCGGTCACGGTGTCCGACGTCACGCTCGACCACCAGTACCCCGGCGACGCAGCCGCGTCAGCCTCGGGGATGACGATGCCCTCGGCCCCCTTGAAGCGCGAGGAGTCGGCCACGACGGGACCTCCACCCACGGACATTCCCTCCCACGCGCCGGATTGGTACAGCACGACACCCGCGACAGACGCGAGCAGCACGAGGACCGCGACGAGGACGCCGATGATCAGGCCGATCGACGGACCCCTTCGACGGGACCGCCGACGCGACGAACGGCGCCGTCGTCGGGCCATCCGTCAGACCGCGCTGCGCGAGCGGGTCAGGCCTCGAGCGGCGCCGGGAGCAGGACCGGGCGCGTGGTCTGGTTCGTGCCGTCCTCGGCGAAGATCGCCCAGCCCTCGTCGGTCGCGTCGACGTCGTCGCGGTCGACGATCTCCATGTACGACTCGAAGCTCGGCCACTGGACCGGCGGCATGTGCATGTTCAGGAGCGTGTTCTCCGCGGTCTGGTAGATGCCGATGACCTCGCTGTTGGCGGCCATTGCTGCCACCGCGCCGGCAAGCGTCATGTTCCATGCGGCCTCGGCGCGCGAGCGGTGCTCCGCCACGATGTGGCGGGCCGACTCGATCGTCGAGTTGTGGACCTCGATCGCGTCGATCGGGGTGTCGTTCCAGATCGCCTCGGCGTCGTCGACGGCGTTCTTGGTGAGCGTGATGTACGTCTTGGCCGGGTCGTAGTAGTACCAGGATGCGGCGAACGAACCACCGCCGATGAGCATCGCCCAGAGACCGAAGGCGATGCCGACTCCGAAGCTCTCCTCGTACGTGCGGTACGTCGAGACGGCGGCGCCGGCCAGCGTGGAGATGATGGCGAAGGAGTAGAGCACGCGACGGTTGAGGCGGGTGCTTTGCTCCTGGATGCCGAACACGGCATCGACGAACCGCTTCACCTCGGGCTCGGGGCTCGTGTCGAGGTTCTTCACCAACGACTCGTGGCGGAGATCCTCGCCGGTCTTGCCACAGACGACGACGGCGGCACCGACGGCGAGGGCCATGATCGCGGCCACGATCGGCGACTCGCCGCCGTACGTCAGCGCGAGGGTCATACCCGCCGCGTCACCGATGAGGAACAGCATGATCCAGAGGTTCTTGCCGGTTCCCTCGCTGAAACGGACGTGCGGCCCGAGGATGCGCTGGGCGTCCGCGTGGCGCTTGAGCGCCTCGCGATAGCTCTCGAGCATGAGGCGGCGGGCCTTGGCCTGCTGCACCGCTTCGAATCGCCGGGCACGGGCCTCTGCGAGCATCTCGCGGATCGCCGCGCTCGCGCTGGCCGCGTATTCGGCAACCTGGGCGCGACCCTCGGCGAGGTACTGGGCGGAGACGTGCAGGAAGCTGCCCGCGGGGAGGTCGACCTTCTTGCCGGCGGCCGGCGGGACGACGCGGACGCCCCACGATGGGTCGGCCTGCTCGCGCTGGAAGCTCTTGGTGACGGACGGCAGCGCCGGAGCCTGACCCTCAGAGATGCGGCTCTGCCAGGCGCGCTGGCTCTCCTTCTTGAACCACCTCGACAGCGTTGTTCTCCCCCTACGACGAAACCGCGCTGGTCGAAACCGAGCACGCTGCTCCCGTGGCCTCGCACAGACCCATGGCATAGGTCTGCACGAGGTCGATGTAGTCCTGCGGAGGCTGAACGCTACCGGCGACTCGGCCGATTCCACGGAGGGCGACTTTCACCCCCTCGAGACCCGGCATGTTCTGTGCCGCCACGAGGGAGTCGACGTCGGATCGCGAGAGATTGGGGTCGTTGACGGGAGCGTCGCCCGAGGTGGAGACGCCGTCGGTGTACACGTTCACCCAGATGGCACGACCGTCGCCGCCTTCGCGGCCGACCACGTCGGCGATGACGGTGAAGGCGCCCACGAGGTCGCCCCCCTGCTGACCTGAAGCCTCGATCGCGCCGTTGAGGTTGGCCCGGACCTCCTCCATGACCTTGTCCACGGCGCCGGGGATCTTCCGGTCCTTGCCGATTTCGGTGGCTCCGGCGACCGGCACGGGGCCGTCGAAGAGGACCTCCGCGGACGCGGACGACCCCGCCCACGAGACGACGATGAGCGAGCCGTCGCAGTCGGCGGTGCGCTCGGCATCGACCTGGACGGAGTCGAGTCGCTCGCCGACGAGGGCCTCGTCGAGCCCACCCTTGGACAGGTCGATCAGCGAGACCTGCACGAGTGAGGCACCCTCGGGACACTCGTAGTCGAATCCGCTCGATCCGCTGCCGATGGACCCCGAACAGGAGGCAAGGACGAGCGACCACGCGGCGATTGATGCGGTACGGAACATGGAGGTGCGGTCACACATGGAGACG
>JBIIHV010000003.1:0-23063 GCA_044235415.1 Ilumatobacteraceae bacterium
TTCTTGGCTGCCTTCTTCTTCGCTGCCGGCTTCTTGGCTGCCTTCTTCTTCGCTGCCTTCTTGCCGGCCTTCTTGACCGACTTCTTGGCTGCCTTCTTCGTGCTCTTCTTCGCTGCCTTCTTCTTGGCAGCCTTCTTCTTCGCGGCCATCATGCCTCCTTGGTGAGTAGCCGTCCGCGTGTCGGCGGACTCCTCCAAGTTATCCCGAACGGGGACGGCCCCTGCGAGTCGTCTGCAGGAGGGAGAGTCCGAAGAGGGCGATGACGACCCACCACTGATACCGCTCGATCGCGGAGAGGAAGGAGCGGATCTGGTCCTCGAAGGCCCGCCCGCCGGCCCAGAGGACCGCGAGCTTGACGACGATGCCCGCGGAGATGAGGGGCAGGAAGCGGCGGAGGGGCATGCCGCGGTGCCCGACGAGCAGGCAGACGACGTTGCTGCCCGGCATGGCGAGCAGCGCCAGCCATCCGGCGCGGTCGACGGCCCGTTCGGTCCAGCGGTAGATGGCGGGGAGTTCGCCGACGTTGTCCGACACCCACCCGATGGCCCGCTGACCGTACCAACGGCCGACGAGGTAGAGCGCGACACCCGCCGCGAGGACCCGCAGGAAGCCGATGACCGAGTACCACACGGGGTCGATGTAGGGAACCGAACCGAACAGGTTGCGGTTGCGGGAACTGAGCAGCAGCACCAGGCGGGGGCGCTCGTCCACGAGGGCCGGTCCGATGTTGCTGCCGATGGTGCCCACCACGAAGAGCAGCGAGGTCGCCCAGAGCACCAGGCGCCGCATGGGCGGGCACGGTAGCCGAGAGCCGCAACTATCGTCCGGCGGAGGGGGTCGCGGTGGACGGATTGATGCAGCAGGTGCCGTTGACGGTTGCGGCGCTCTTCGAGCGCGCCGAGCGATACCACGGGGGGAAGTCGATCGTGACCGCCGGTCCGGCCGGACGCGAGCGCACGTCGGTGGCGGATTGGGCCGGACGGACCCGCCGGTTGGCGGGGGCGATCACGGCGCTCGGCGCGTCGCCGCACGGACGGATCGGCACCTTCGGGTGGAACACGGCCCGCCACCTCGAGCTCTACTTTGCCGTTCCCGGCACCGGCCGGGTGCTGCACACGGTGAACATCCGGCTCTTTCCGGAGCAGATCACCTACATCGTCAACCACGCGGCGGACGAGGTGCTGTTCGCCGACCGATCCCTCCTCGGCGTCCTCGGGCCGCTGCTACCCACGTTCACGACGCTGCGCCACCTCGTCGTGATGGACGACGGGGCGGGCGACGGGTGCGACGTCCCCGCTGCCATCGTCGTCCACGACTACGAGCAACTCGTCTCCGCGGCCTCTCCCGCGGAGATGCGGATCGACGACGAACGGCTCGCCGCGAGCATGTGCTACACGAGCGGCACCACCGGCAACCCCAAGGGGGTCGTCTACAGCCACCGCTCGACGTGGCTGCACACGATGGCCACGATGACCACCGACTCGCTCGGCATCTGCGAGCGCGACACCGTGCTGCCGGTGGTGCCCATGTTCCACGTCAACGCGTGGGGACTGGCCCACGCGGCGGTGGCCAGCGGCGCAAACCTGGTGCTCCCGGGCCCCGACCTCTCGGGCAAGGCGATCGCTGACCTGATCGTCGACGAGCGGGTCACGGTTGCCGCGGGGGTGCCGACCATCTGGATGAACGTCCTGCCCGAACTGGCGGGGCGCGACGCCTCGAGCCTGCGCGCCATTCCCTGCGGCGGCGCAGCGGTGCCGCGGGCCCTCAGCGAGTCCTACCGGGAGGCGCTGGGGATCCCGATCCTGCAGGTCTGGGGGATGACCGAGACCAGCCCGGTGGCCTCCGTCTGCACGCCGCTCGCCGCCGACGCCCTGCTCGACGACGACGCGCAAGCGGAGCTCCGCACCACCGCGGGACGGGCCGTGCTGGGAGTGGAGGTGAGGATCGTCGTGCCCGGGACCCTCGATTCGGTGCCGTGGGACGGCGAGTCGACGGGCGAACTGCAGTGCCGTGGCAACTGGATCGCGGCGACGTACTACGACGACGAGCGTGCGTCCGAGAGTTTCACCGCGGACGGTTGGCTTCGGACCGGCGACATCGCGAGCATCGATCCCTCGGGGCGGGTGCGGCTGGTGGACCGCATGAAGGACCTCATCAAGTCTGGCGGCGAATGGATCTCCAGCGTCGAGGTGGAGAACGAGCTGATGTCTCACCCCAAGATCAAGGAAGCCGCGGTGGTCGGTGTGCCGCACCCGAAGTGGTCGGAGCGGCCGCTGGCCTGCGTGGTCGTGCACGACGGCGAGTCGATGACCCGCGAGGAGGTCATCGACCACCTCCGGCCGCGGCTGGCCAAGTGGCAGCTGCCCGACGACGTCGTCTTCATCGACCAGGTCCCGCGCACGAGCGTGGGCAAGTTCTCGAAGAAGACGCTCCGCGACCGGTTCGCAGACCACGTCCTGCCGGACTGACCCCGCCGCCGTCAGGCGTCGAGGCGGCCCGAGGCGATGACACGGGCGAGGAACTGCCGCGTCCGCGCGTCGGCGGGGGCGCCAAACACCTGTGACGGCGGACCCGACTCGACGACGGCCCCGCCGGCGAGGAAGCAGACGCGGTCGCTGATCTCGCGGGCGAACCCCATCTCGTGCGTCGCGATCAGCATGGTGATGCCGCTGCCGCGCAGCTCGCGCACCACGTCGAGCACCTCGCCGACGAGCTCGGGGTCGAGTGCCGACGTCACCTCGTCGAGCAGCAGCACCTCGGGGTTGAGCGCAAGGGCACGGGCGATCGCGGTGCGCTGCTGCTGGCCGCCGGACAGCTGGTCGGGGTAGGCGCCGGCCTTGTCGGCGAGGCCCAGCCGGCCGAGCAGTGCGCGGGCCGCCTCGCGGGCCCGTGCCGCCGGCTGGCCGAGCACTTCGGTGAGCGCGAGCGTGACGTTGCGCTCGACCGACATGTGGGGGAAGAGGTTGAAGCTCTGGAAGACGATGCCGATGCGCCGCCGCACCGGGTTGGGGTCGACGCCGACCGCGGCGATGTCGGCACCGTCGAGCAGGATGCGTCCGTCGTCGACCGGCTCGAGGAGGTTGACGCAGCGCAGCAGGGTGGTCTTTCCGGACCCGCTCGCCCCGATCAGGGTGACCACCTCGCCGGGCGCGACGGCGAGGTCGATGCCATCGAGCACGACGTTGGCTCCGAACGACTTCCGGACGCCCGACAGCTCGATCTTCGGCGTCATCGGACCCTCGATCCGCCGGTACGGATGCGCTCGCGCGCGAGCAGGTGGTCGGCGAAGCGGGTGAGCGGGATCGTCACGGCGAGGAAGACGAGCGCGGCCCCGACATAGGGCGTGAAATTGGCGAACTTGGCCTTGTCGATGCCGGCCTGCCGGAGGATCTCGATCGGGCCGATGAGGCTGACGAGGGCGACGTCCTTCTGCAGGCTGACGAGATCGTTCATCAGGGGAGGCACGACGCGGCGGACCGCCTGCGGGAGGATGACGAACCGCATGGCCTGCGCGCCGGACAAGCCGAGCGACCTCGCGGCGGCCCGCTGCGACTCGTGCACCGACTCGATGCCGGCGCGGAAGACCTCGGCCACGTAGGCGCTGTAGGTCATTCCCAGCGCGACCGATCCCCACAGCAGCGGCGAGTTCCAAGGGCGTTCCATGCCGAGCCCCGGCACCCCGAATCCGATCAGGTAGATCGAGAGAATCACGGGAACGCCCCGCATCACGTCGATGTAGGCGATGGCGGCGAGGCGGACCGGAAAGAGGGCGGGTGCCCTCGTGCTGCGGGCGACCGCCAGGAGCAGCGCGCCCGCCACGATGCACGGCGTCGTCCACATGAAGATCCGGACGTCGAGCCAGAACGCATCGATGAGGCGCGGCATGGAGTCGGCGAACCGCTCGCCGTCGAAGAACGACGCCTTGACACGGTCCCAGCGCGGGAGACGCGGGACGACGACGACGACGGTCGCGACGACGGCGGCAGTGCTCAGCGCGGCGATGGTGCCGCTGCGCCGGCGCTGCCGCCGTTCGTGCGCGATCCGCTCTGAATTCAGCTCCGTGGCGCCCTACTCGGTGGCGATGACCGGGGCGTTGGTCTTGTCGGCCAGCCAGGTCTGCTCGATCGCGGCGAGGTCGCCCGAGTCGCGCAGGCTCGCCAGCGCGGTGTTGACGCACTCGACCAGCGGGTTGTCGAGGTCGAACAGCAGGCCGAACTCGTCGGCGGTGCCGCCGGCCGTGGCGGGGAACTGGCCGATCACGGCCGCACCCTCGATCTCGACGGCGGCGATGTAGAAGGCGGTGGGCAGGTCCACGACGATCGCGTCGATCTGCTTCGCCTCGAGCGCGGCCTTGGCTGCCGCGTTGTCGTCATAGACGAACGCCTCGGTGTCGGGGGCGATCACGTTCTCGAGGAACTCGAGGCTCGTCGTGCCGGCCTGGACGCCGAACTTGAGGCCCTTCAGGTCGGCGACCGACGTGGCGCCGCCCGCGAGCGAGTCGGGGTAGCCCACGATCGCCTGGTTCGTCGTGTAGTACGGCTCGCTGAACGACACGGTCTGCTCGCGCTCCGGCGTGATGGAGTACTGCTGGAGGTTGAAGTCGAAGTTCTTGGCGCCCGGCTGGATCGCCTCGTCGAAGCCCGTGCGGACCCACGCGACGTTCTCGTCGGCGAAGCCGAGCTCGCCCGCCACGGCGTAGGCGACCGCAGCCTCGAAGCCTTCGCCGCTCTCAGGAGCGTCGTTCTCGACCCAGGGGGAGAACGCGGGGTTGCCCGTCGCGATGGTCAGGGTGCCGTCGGCGATCGTCTTGCCGGCGGTGCACTCGTTGCCGGTGCCCGCTACGGACGCGGCGGTGCCGTCGTCGGTGCCGCCGCAGGCGGCAATCAGTGAGGCGGCCGCCGCGAGAGCGAGGGTCGCGCGAAGGGTGGTGCGCATGGTGGTTCCTTTCGGTTGGCTGACGGGATGGTGACGCGCTTGCTGGTCGGCTGAGGGGAAACCGGAACGAGCGCCGCGAAAACCTACCAAACGGGTCGGGATTTGCGGCACCCTCGGACGGAATTCCCACGCCGATGGGGAGCCGGAGCCTACCCACCGGTCAGTTCTCGGCATAGTGTGACCGACCATGACGGTGACCCACTCCAGCACCAGCGACATGATCGGCCGCGACGACGTCAACGACGTCGAAGCGATTCTCTCCGTTCCGATGGTGGACCCCGACGAGGTCCTCCACGCCGTGAAGAGCGACGCAGAGACGATCTTCACGTGGGACTACTCGCTCGCGCGGCCGCACCTCCGCAAGCTCTACGAGAAGGCCAAGACGGGCCAGTGGAACGGCTCGATCGACATTCCGTGGGAGACGCCGGTCGACATCGAGAAGACGATCGCCGCCGACCAGGAGGTGCTGGGCAAGGGCGTGGATCCCGACTGGTACGCCGGCACGCCGCTCGAGCGCTGGGGCGACAAGGAATGGCTCGAGTTCGGCATCCAGGGTCGCAAGTGGATGCTGTCGCAGTTCCTGCACGGCGAGCAGGGTGCGCTCATCTGCACCGCCAAGATCACCGAGACCGTGCCGTGGTACGACGCGAAGCTGTACGCCAGCACGCAGGTCGTCGACGAGGCACGGCACGTCGAGGTCTTCGCGCGCTACCTGGACGAGAAGCTCGGCGGCGGCTACCAGATCAACTCGCACCTCGGCATGCTCCTCGACGACGTCGTCAAGGACGCCCGCTGGGACATGACCTACCTGGGCATGCAGATCATGGTGGAGGGTCTCGCCCTTGCGGCGTTCGGGTTCCTCCACCAGTTGACGAGCGAGCCCCTGCTCAAGCACCTCCTGCGCTACGTGATGAGCGACGAGGCCCGCCACGTCGCGTTCGGCGTGCTCAGCCTCAAGGAGGTCTACGAGCACATGAGCGACGCTGAGATGAAGGAGCGCCAGGAGTTCGCGTTCGAGGCGAGCGTCCGCATGCGCGACCGCTTCCTCCAGCAGGAGGTGTGGCACCACATGGGCGTCAATGCCAAGGACATCGTGCCGCTGATGCTGCAGGATCCGGGCCGCAAGATGTTCCAGCAGATGCTGTTCTCGAAGATCGTGCCGAATTGCAAGAAGCTCGGCCTCCTCGAGCGCAACGACCAGTGGCTGCGCCACCGCTTCGAGGACCTCGGCGTCATCCAGTTCGAGGACTGGGAGAACACGGGCGAGGAGTACCTGAAGTTCGAGCTCGGCCAGGAGCCGGCAGAGTCCAAGTAGCCGCGGCGACCGCGAACCGACCCGCGGTCGATCGGTAACCTGCCGTCATGGCGCGGTTCGGCAGGGTGCTCACCGCGATGGTCACGCCGTTCGCGGCGGACGGCTCGCTCGACCTCGATGCAGCGCGTCGCCTCGCGCGCTGGCTGGTGGACGAGGGCAACGACGGTCTCGTCGTTGCCGGCACGACGGGCGAGGCGCCGGTGCTCACCGACGACGAGCGGCTCGCGCTCGTCGCGGCCGTCGCGGAAGCGGTGACCGTGCCGGTGATCGCCGGCACCGCGACCAACGACACGGCCCACTCGGTTCACCTCACCCGCCAGGCTGCGGCGCTGGGCGCGGCGGGCGTCCTCGCCGTGACGCCGTACTACAACCGTCCGTCGCAGGCCGGCATCGAGGCCCACTTCCGCGCGGTGTGCGCATCGACCGAGCTGCCGGTCGTGGTCTACGACATTCCGGTCCGGACGGGACGGAAGATCTCGACGGCGCTGCTGCTGACCCTCGCCCGCGAGGTGCCGAACGTGGTGGCGGTGAAGGATGCGGCCGGCAACCCGGCCGAGACCGCCGTGCTGATGTCCCAGGTGCCGTCCGGGTTCGAGCTCTACTCGGGCGACGACGGGCTCACGCTGCCGTTCCTCGCAGTGGGCGGGTGCGGCACCATCGGCGTCGCGACGCACTGGACCGCGGGCGACCACCAGGAGCTCTTCTCGTGCTGGGAGCGGGGCGACGTCGCCGGTGCGCGCGCGGTGAACGCATCGCTGCTGGAGAGTTTCGCGTTCGAGACCGGCGACGAGCACCCCAACCCGCTGCCGACCAAGGTGATGATGAACCTGCTCGGCCACGGCGTGGGCGAGGCGCGGCTGCCGATGGGTCCGCCGCCTCCGGGTCTCGAGGGCCGCGCGAGGGGCGTGCTGGAGCGCCTCGAGCGGGCGCGGGCCGCGCGGCGCCGATGACCGTCCGCATCTCCTTCCTCGGCGGGCTCGGCGAGATCGGCCGCAATTGCATGGTCGTCGAGCAGGACGGCCGGCTGCTGATCGTCGACTGCGGGTTGATGTTCCCCGAACCGGACATGCACGGCATCGACCTCGTGCTGCCGGACTTCACCTACCTGCGCGAGAACGCCGACCGCATCGAGGCGTGCGTGGCGACGCACGGCCACGAGGACCACGTCGGTGGGCTGCAGTTCCTCCTGCGCGAACTGTCGATGCCGATCTACGGCTCGCCGGTGACCCTCGGTCTCGCGCGCCACCGCATCGAGGAGGCGGGGTTGCTCAACCGCACCCGCCTCGTCGAGGTGGCTGACGGCGACCGCGTGAAGATCGGCCCGTTCGACGTGGAGTTCGTGCCCGTGACGCACTCGGTGCCGCAGGCGCACGCGATCGTGCTGCACACGCCGTACGGCCCGGTGATCCACTCGGGCGACTTCAAGATCGACCTCACCCCCGTCGACGGCCGGCGCACCGATCTCGCACGGCTCGGCCAGCTCTCGAGCGAGGGCGGCGTTCGGCTGCTGATGTGCGACAGCACGAACGCCGAGGAGCGCGGCTTCGCCCCGTCGGAGAGGTCGGTGGGCGTGGTGCTGCGCCAGCTGTTCGCGGAGCACTCGCGTCAGCGCATCATCACGGCGAGCTTCGCCAGCCACATCCACCGCGTGCAGCAGATCGCGGAGGCGGCGGTGGAGGCCGGCCGGGTGGTCGCGACGCTCGGCCGCAGCATGGTCAACAACGTGCGCATGGCGCGCGAACTGGGGATCATCGACCTGCCGGCGTCGTCGTTCATCGACATCTCCGACATCGACGACCACGCACCCGAGCGCGTGTGCGTCATCTCGACGGGATCGCAGGGGGAGCCGATGGCCGCGCTCTCGCTGCTCGCCCGGGGCGACAGCAAGCACGTGAAGGTCGGTCCACGCGACACGGTGATCTTCTCGAGTCACGCCGTCCCCGGCAACGAGGCCGCCGTGAACCGGGTGATCGACGGCCTGCTGCGGGCCGGCGCGGAGGTGGTCCACTCCGGCATCGCCGACGTGCACGCGACGGGCCACGCGCAGGCGGAGGACCTGAAGATGTACCTCTCCGTCGTGCGTCCCGAGTGGTTCGTGCCGATCCACGGGGAGTACCACCACCTCGTCGCCAATGCGCGCCATGCACGGACCATGGGCGTGGCGGACGACAAGGTGTTGATCGCCGAGGACGGCGACGTCCTCGAACTCGATGCCGACGGGCTGCGGCTCGCGGGCCGCGTCCCGGCGGGGATGCTCTACGTCGACGGCGGCGTCGGCGACGTCGGCCAGGGCGTCCTGCGCGACCGCCGGGTGCTCGCCGAGGAGGGCGTCGTCGTCGTGGTGGTGACGGTGGACGTCGAGGCGGGATCGGTGCTCGTCGGTCCGGAGGTCATTACCCGCGGCTGGGTGTACGCGCCCGAGGCGGAGTCGCTGCTGGACGAGGCTCGCGACGCGGTGGCGAAGGCCGTGACGCACGCGCTCCGCGGCGGCATGCGCGACGTGGATGCGCTCGAGCGCGAGGTGCGCCGTGCGGCCGGTCGCTTCGTCGGCGAGCGCACGCGGCGCCGGCCCATGATCGTGCCCATCGTCATGGAGGCCTGAGTTCCGCGGGGGCGTGCAACCCCTGGGATACCGTGGTTTCGTGGCGCGGCAGGCAAAGACGACGGCGTCCAAGAAGTCGCCCAAGGCCGCGAAGAAAGCCGCCAAGCCGTCGAAGAAGGCGTCTGCGAAGACGACCGCGAAGAAGAAGTCGGGCAGAACGAAGTCCGCCACGTCGGGCCGGGGCCGCACGGGTGCTCCGGCGCGCCAGCCGCGCTCCGTCGACGCGCCACCCATCGAGCGCTCCCACTTTCCGGTCGAGTACCTCCCTGATCAGGGACCGGGCCTCGTCGGCGCGGCCATTGCAGGGCGCGGCCGCGAATTCGGCGGCATCGGCCTCGTCTGCCTCGGACTCCTGCTGGGCATGTCCGTCTACGCCGACGTTGCCGGCGCCCTCGGCGAGGCGCTGGAGTCGGCACTGTCATCGCTCGTCGGCGCCGGCCGCTTTGCGGCGCCGGTGCTGGTCCTCTGGTCCGGGATCTTGATGGTGCGCGGGGCCGACCATGGCAACCGCATCCGGTCGGGCTTCGGATGGCTGGTGCTCGGGGCGAGCGCCCTCGGGATGGTGCACGTGGTGACGGGCGCGGTCGAGCCGAACGCCGAGTCGCTCGCACGCTCGGGCGGCTGGGTGGGGTGGCTCGCAGGCCAGCCGCTCATCGGGGTGTCGTCGCGGCTTGCGGCCACGGTCATCCTGCTCGCCGTGGCGTGCTGCGGCGTGCTGATCGTCACGGGGAGCGGTCCGATCGAGTTGTGGCGCCGACTCCTGCGGTGGCGCAACGCGGAGGACGTCTACCCGCCGGAGACGTGGGACGCCGGGGACCATGACGGGGGCGGTGCCGTGCTGTACGACTTCGGCGCTGATGACCTCGGGTTCGGCGCACGGGTCGTCGACGTGCCGGCGTCCGTGGCGGTCGGTGCGCCGGACCCCTCCGTGTACTCCGAGTCCGACGATGGCGCCGCGGACGAGGATGTTGCGGACGATCCGACTGCGCCGCCGCGGCGCCCCGCGAAGCCGAGGAGTCGGCGTGCCGCCGCCGACCCATCCGACCCGACGGTCGCGCCGAGCCGCGCGCCGGGCGAGTGGACCCTGCCGCCCGCGGCGACGTTGTCGACGACCCGCCAGGAACGCAGCGACGACCGCGAGGCGCGCGAGCGAGGCGCACGGCTGGTCGAGGCGCTCACCGAGCACGGCGTCGACACCGAGCTCGTCGGGTGGACGCGCGGACCGACCGTCACGCGCTTCGAGCTGTCGCTCGGCGGAGGCGTCAAGGTCGCACGGGTGACGTCGCTGTCGCGCGACATCGCGTACGCGATGGCGGCGACGGACGTGCGGATCCTCGCGCCGATCCCGGGGCGGTCGGCGATCGGCATCGAGGTGCCGAACTCGACGCGCGAGCTCGTGGCGCTCGGCGACCTGATGGCGGCGGCGGAGGCCCGCGCGGCCTCCCATCCGCTCGAGGTGGCGATCGGCAAGGACATCGCCGGTCGTGCGGTGTTCCTCAACGTCGCTGCGGCGCCGCACATGCTCGTCGCGGGCACCACCGGCGCGGGCAAGTCGAGCGTCATCAATTGCATCGTGACGTCGATCCTCATGCGCTCGACGCCCGACGAGGTGCGGCTCATCCTGATCGACCCGAAGCAGGTCGAGATGGCGCAGTACTCGCGTCTGCCGCACCTGCTGACGCCGCCGGTCACGAACCCGAAGAAGGCGGCCAATGCGCTCGGCTGGGCGGTGAAGGAGATGGACCGCCGCTACGACCTGCTTGCGGGGGCGGGCTTCCGCGACGTGGTCGGCTACAACGCCGCGATCGACCGCGGCGAGTTCGACGACGACGGCGCCCCGGTGGAGCGGATGCCGTACATCCTCGTGATCGTCGACGAGCTGAACGACCTCATGATGGTGGCGGCGCGGGACGTCGAGGACTGCATCACCCGCATCGCGCAGAAGGCGCGCGCCGTCGGCATCCACCTCATCGTCGCGACGCAGCGTCCCAGCGTCAACGTGATCACCGGGGTCATCAAGGCCAACATTCCGGCGCGCATGGCCTTCGCCGTGTCCAGCCTCACCGACAGCAGGGTGATCCTCGACCAGCCCGGCGCCGAGAAGCTCGTCGGACGGGGAGACATGCTGCTGCTCCCCGGCAACACGTCGGTGGCGCAGCGGCTGCAGTCGGCGTGGGTGGACGAGGACGAGGTGCGCAAGGTGGTCGGCCATTGGCGCCGGCAGGCGCCCGAGGTGGTGTACGTCGACGGCGTCGACGCCGACGCTGGCGGGGAGGGCGGCGGCGCGCTCGGGGGCGATGGCGACGACGACGAACTGCTCTGGCAGGCGATCGAGCTGGTCGTCCGCACGGGCCAGGGCTCCACGTCGATGCTCCAGCGCAAGCTGAAGGTGGGCTTCTCCCGGGCGGGACGGCTCATGGACCTGCTCGAGTCGCGCGGCGTCGTCGGACCCAGCGGCGGGTCGAAGGCACGCGAAGTGCTGATGACGATCGAGGAACTGGAGAACCTGCGGGGCAGGGACTGACCGCGGAGTACGGTCCCGGCATGGACGGAATCGTCGAAGTCGCGAGCGGTCTGAGGTTCCCGGAGGGTCCGGTGGCGGTGCCGGACGGCAGCGTCCTCGTGTGCGAGATGTTCGGCGAGTGCGTCACACGCGTGCGCGGCGATGGCACGACGGAGCGCGTGGCGGACGTACCGGGCGGCCCGAACGGCGCCGCGCTCGGGCCGGACGGCGCGCTGTACCTGTGCAACAACGGGGGATCGTTCAGCGAGATGGACGTGTTCGGGCTGACGTTTCCGGGTCCCATGGATCCCGCCCGCTACCGCGGAGGCCGCATCCAGCGCCTCGATCTCGCGTCCGGGCGCCTCGACGACCTCTACGTCGAGTGCGACGGCCGTCCGCTGCGCAGCCCCAACGACCTCGTCTTCGACCGGTACGGCGGCATGTGGTTCACCGACCATGGCATCCGCCACGGGCGGACGGCGGACATCGCGTCCATCTTCTGGGCGGCGGCCGACGGGTCGTCGATCCGCGAGGTCGTGCATCCGACCGACTCGCCGAATGGCATCGGTCTCTCGCCGGACGGGACGGTCCTCTATTGGGCCGAGACCTACACGGGCAGGGTGCACCGACTCGCGGTCACCGGTCCGGGCGAGGTGGCGCCGTGGTCCCCGATCGACCCGTCCGCGTGCCTGGTCGGCCTCGACGGGCTGCACCTCCTCGACTCGCTCGCGGTCGATGGGGCCGGGAACGTGTGCGTCGCGACGCTCGGCCTGCAGTTCGGCGGCGTGACGGTGGTGTCCCCGTCGGGCGGCATCGTGCGGCGCGTCGCGACGGGCGACCCTCTCACGACGAACGTGTGCTTCGGCGGCGCCAACCTCGGCACGGCGTTCATCACGGCATCGGGCACCGGCCGGCTGCTCGCGATGCCGTGGCCCGAAGGCGGGCTGCAGCTCGCGTTCTGAGCCCCGCTGCGCGGTCGACCGGTAGCATCGTCGGTCGTGCAGCGGCGCTTCTACGTGGAGACACTCGGCTGCCCGAAGAACGAGGTCGACTCCGACAAGATCGTCGGCACGCTGCTGGCCGACGGCTACGCGGAGGCGGACGACGCGTCGGAGGCCGACCTCGTCGTCGTCAACACCTGTGCGTTCATCGAGGATGCGCGCCGCGAGAGCATCGACGCAGTCCTCGCCGCCGACCGCACCCGCAAGCAGGGCTCGCGCCTCGTCGTCACCGGCTGCATGGCGGAGCGCTACGGCAGCGAGCTCGCCGAGGCGCTCCCCGAGGCCGACCTCGTCGCGGGCTTCGGCGTCCCGGTCGTACCCGTCGAGATCGGCCGCAAGCCCGTGCCGTCGCTCGACCTCCTCAACCTTCCCCGCCCCCGCTCCGCAGCTCCGTGGGGGTACGTGAAGATCGCGGAGGGGTGCGACCGCACCTGCGGCTTCTGTGCGATCCCGTCGTTCCGTGGCCCGCAGCGCAGTCGCGACGTCGCGTCGATCCTCGAGGAGGTCGCCGCACTGGAGGTGCAGGAGGCGGTGCTCGTCGCCCAGGACCTGGCGAGCTTCGGGAAGGACCGTCCCGGCGAGCTCGGCAAGGGTGCCATCGTGGGCCTGGTGGAGGCGGTGGCGGGGATCGTCCCGCGCACCCGCCTGCTGTACCTGTACCCGAGCGACCTCGACGACGCGCTGATCCAGGCGGTCCTCGCGACGGGCGTGCCGTACTTCGACCTCTCGCTGCAGCACGTATCGAAGACGCACCTCAGACGGATGCGCCGCTGGGGGGACGGCGCGCGGTTCCTCGCGACCATCGGACGGATCCGCGCCGAGGAGCCCGACGCCGCGTTTCGCAGCAACTTCATCGTCGGCTACCCGGGGGAGACCGAGGAGGACCACGACGAGCTGCTGCGCTTCGTCGAGGAGGCGCAACTCGACTGGTGCGGATTCTTCCGCTACAGCGAGGAGGCCGGTACCTACGCCGCCGGACTCGACGGCGCGGTGCCGCCGTCCCTGGCCGACGAGCGCCTGGCCGAGCTGCGCGAGATGCAGGACGGGATCACCGCGTCGCGCCGCGACGCGCTCATCGGTCGCACGGTGTCGGTGCTCGTCGATGCGCCGGGCGAGGGCCGCACGCACCGGGAAGCCCCGTCGATCGACGGCGTGGTGCACGTGCCGGAGTCCCTGCCGACGGGAACGTTCCATGACGTGGTGGTGGAGTCGGCGGCGGGGAGCGACCTCGTCGCGGCGGGTGCGAGCCTCGAGGCGGTGTCCGGTGCCCGTTGATCCGAACGCGCTCGCCACGTGGGCCAATGCGGTCACGGTGTCGCGCATTCTCGTCTCGCCGCTGATGTTCACGGCGATCCCGTCGTCCGTCGGGGGGCGGTGGACCGGCTCGTGGTGGGCCGTCGCACTGTGGTTCGCGCTGTGCGTAAGTGATTCGCTCGACGGCTACCTGGCGCGCCGGCACGGCACCACGAGAAGCGGTGCCTTCCTCGATCCCCTCGCCGACAAGGTGCTCGTGCTGTGCGCGATGTTCACGCTGGTGAACCGGGGGATGTTCGCACTCGGACTCGTGCTCGTGATCGCCGCACGTGAGCTGATCGTCAGCATCTACCGGGTCGTGGTGGGCTCGCACGGGGTGAGCGTGCCGGCGAGCCGCCTCGCAAAGGTGAAGACGTTGAGCCAGCAGCTGTCCGTGGGCTTCGTCCTGCTGCCGTGGACGGCGTCGTCCACGTGGCTGTGGGACGGCCTGCTCTGGCTCGCCGTGGCGCTGACCGTGCTGAGCGGCGCGCAGTACGCGGTACGTGCGCTGAGGCCGGCGTAGCGGTGCGCTGCGACGTCGTCGCCGTCGGCACCGAGCTGCTGCTCGGCCAGATCGTCGACACGAACTCGTCGTGGCTGGGCGAACAGCTGTCGCTCGCCGGCATCGACAGCCACCTGCAGGTCAAGGTCGGCGACAACCAGGCCCGGATCGTCCGCGCGCTCCGGCGCGCGCTCGAGGATGCCGATGCCGTGATCGTGTGCGGCGGGCTCGGCCCCACCCACGACGACATCACCCGGGAGTCGATCGCCGAGGTGATGGGCGCGCCGCTCGAGCTGCGCGACGACATCGCCCAGCGCATCGAGTCGATGTTCACGGCGCGGGGCCGCCGGATGCCGGCGAACAACCTGCGCCAGGCCGAGGTGCCGCGCGGGGCCGAGCCGATCGACCAGCGACGGGGTACGGCCCCGGGACTGGTCTGCCCGGTGGGGGACAAGGTCGTCTACGCGGTGCCTGGCGTGCCGTACGAGATGACCGAGATGTTCGAACGTGCGATCCTGCCCGACCTGCTCCGCCGTGCCGGTTCGGCGGCGACGATCCGTAGTCGCGTGTTGAGGACGTGGGGCGAGAGCGAGAGCGGACTCAACGAGCGGCTCCACGGCGTGATCGAGCGGCTGGAGCACGAGGGCAACCCGACGCTCGCCTTCCTCGCGAGCGGCTGGGAGGGCATCAAGGTGCGGCTGACCGCGAAGGCGGAGACTGCGGACGGTGCTGCGGTGCTGCTCGACCGGTGGGAGCGCGAGGTGCGCGTCCAGGTCGGCGACATCGTCTTCGGCACCGACGCGGAGACGATGGAGTCCGTCGTGCTGGGGATGTTGCGGGACCACGGGCTGACCGTCGGTATCGCCGAGTCGGTGACGGGCGGCCTGGTCGCCGGGCGGCTGACGAACGTGCCGGGTGCGAGTGCGGTGCTGCGCGGCTGCGTGGTGTCGTACGCGAGCGACGTGAAGTTCGACGTGCTGGGTGTGGACCGCGGACCCGTCGTCACCGAACAGGCCGCGCGCCAGATGGCTGCCGGCGCCCGCCGGGTGCTCGGGGCCGACATCGGATTGGCGCTCACGGGCGTCGCCGGGCCCGACTCCCAGGACGGGGTGGACCCGGGCACCCTGTGCGTGGGTATCGCGATGCCCGACGGCACCGAGACTTCGTCGACCGTGCGGTTGCCGGGCACGCGCGACGTGATGCGCCAGTTGTCGGTGATCAGCGCGCTCGACGCGCTCCGCCGCCGGATCGCTGCCGGAACGTGAAAGGGCCCCGGCCGAAGCCGGGGCCCTTTCGACGAAGACTGGATCGGACGGTCAGGCCGTCTTGTAGCCCTCGGACTCCGAGCGGGCGAGCGCGATCGACATGATCACGAGGCCGTACACCGGCTTCGCGAGCACGTCCGCGATCGTGTAGCCCACCTGGATCGCCGTGGTGGCGTCGGTGCCGGACAGGCCGAGCGTCGTGGACAGCCAGCTCTTCTCGTCGCCGAGGATGTAGGCGATGGGGTAGACGCCCCACGTGAAGAGGAGCAGGTAGCGGACGTTGTTCAGCTTCTTGCCGACTGTGCCGCTCTGCGCCTTGAGGGCCTTGCCCACCTCGCCCGCGAACAGCTCGTACAGCACGTACAGCATGAAGACGCTCGAGATGATTCCCCACACGAGCCTCGCGCTGGAGCCGTCGGCTGCGGTCTCGCCCGGGTAGCCGGTCGCGACCATCAGCAGTGCGGCGGCGACGAGGCGCGGGGTCACCTTGCGGGCGACCTCCTTGGCGAGGCCTGCCACGACGACGAGCTCGGCGACCAGCAGCGGGACGGTGAGCAGCCAGTCCGCGTAGCGGTAGCCCTCGTTCCAGGTACCCGCGGAGTAGTTGCTGAACATCCGCCAGTAGTGGTAGGCGGCGATTCCGCAGATCATCGCCGACATCGTGAGGGCGCTGCGGTAGGCCGGCGCCACGCGGTTGCGCGACACCAGGAAGTACACGAAGGCGATCCCCATCGCGGCGACCGCGAAGGAGAACGAGTTGTAGACCAACTCGGCCTGTCCTCCGGACAGTCCGAGGGCGTTCTGCATGTCCATGAATGGGATCCTCTCGTAGACCGGCCAGCCCGCCGGAACGGGGGCTGACGACACCGGCCGACCCCAATACTTCCTGACCCGGACGGGCGATGCGCGGTTCAGCCGGTTACAGGTTCGTGACGATCCCCCGGATGAGGGGGTCACATCACGAGGCTGAGGCCGCCATCCGTGAGGAGAACCTGACCGGTCGCGTACCGGCTGCGGACCAGGCCCAGGACCGCGTCGACGCAGTCCTCGGGGGTCCCCGAGCGGCGGAGCGGGGCCACGGCGCGGACGCCGTCGTGCTGGTTCTGCCAGTCCGCGGTCCACGGGGTCTCGATCAGGCCGGGTGCGACGGCGTTGAACCTGACGGGCGCACACGACTTGGCCAGCAGCGGCGTCATGTGGTTGAGGGCGGCCTTGCTCATCGCGTAGGCGATGGAGCTCCCGACGGGTCGCACGCCCGCGATGGACGTGATGGTGACGACGTTGCCGTCATCGCTGCGGCGCAGCAGCGGGACGAGGGCCTTCGTGAGCATCCAGGTGCCGTGGACGTTGACGTCCATCGTCCGCCGGAAGATTTCGTCGGTGAGCGCGTCGAGGTCGTGGTGCGGCACCAGCGTGGTCCACCCCGCGTTGTTCACGAGGATGTCGAGGCGGTCCCACCGGGACCGGCACTCGTCGACGAGCCGCGCGACGCCGGCGGGATCGCTGATGTCGGCCTGCACATAGGTCGCGCCGGGGATCTCGCCGGCGATCCTGGTTCCGGCGTCGACGGACGTTGCGGAGTTGACGACGACTTCTGCGCCGAGCGAACCGAGCCGGCGGGCGATGGCCTCGCCGATGCCGCTCGAGGAGCCGGTGACGAGTGCGGTGCGTCCGCTGAGTTCCGCCATGGTGACGCAACCTAACGAATCCCGCGCCCTAATCTCGGGGCGTGGCAGCCCGGGTCCATGTCCTCGCTGCCGCTGCCGCTGCCGTGTCCGTGTTCATCGCAGGATGCGCCATCGATCCGGCCGCCATCTCGCCCGTGACGACCTCGTCGGAGGACGGTGCGCAGGAGCAGCAGCCCGTCGAGGACGGGGCTTCGTCGGACGAGGGGGCGCAGGCCGCCGACGCCGCAGCGGCGACCACCGTCGCGACGGTGCCGCCCACCACCGTGCCACCGACGACCGTCCCCGAGACCGAGTTCCGGTGCGTGTCGCTCCTGAAGTGCCAGTTCGCGTTCCTCGAGGGGGTCGACTACTCGCTCCTCAAGCTGGAGTTCACCGATTTCAGCGTTGCCCGCCTCGCCGGCGCGAAGTTCGTGCGCGCGAACCTCAAGCAGGCGATCTTCATCCGGTCGGACCTGACGGGGGCCGACTTCACCGGCGCCGACCTGACGAGCGCGAACCTCACCGGTGCGGTGGTCACCGGCGCCAACTTCACGAACGCAAGGTTCGACAGCACGATCATCTGCAGCGTCGACCTCGCCACCGCCATCGGGGTGACCGACAAGCAGCTGGCAGCGGTCCAGAAGTTCCGCGACAAGGGCGCCCGCTACTGCCCGTGATCGTCCAGAGTCGGTCGGAGCGCACCGGCGTGCCGTGGCGAAACGGCCTCGGCGTGCAGTACGAGATCGACGCGGACCGCGCCACGGACTGGATCTGGCGGCTGTCGACCGCCGACATCGACCGTGACGTGCCGTTCTCGTCGTTCCCCGGCGTGCACCGGGTGTTCTGCGTGGGCGGTGGATCGGGCGTGACGCTGGAGGTGAACGGCCGCGAGGTGGCGTGCGGCACGCGGTCCGTGGCGCGTTTCGAAGGTGGCGACGCGGTGCACGCGCGGATCTGGGATGGACCGGTGCATGCGGTCAACCTGATGTGGCGCGACGGCTCGCCGTGGCGGGACCTCGCGGTGCTGGAGCAGGGCTCGTCGAGGGATGGAGTGCTCGCGGTCGTCGCATGCGGCGCGTCCGCGGTGTCGTTCGGCGGACGCATCCATGAGCTCGACCATCTCGACGCGGTGATTCGCATCGACGAAGGCTGTGACGTGTCGGTCGTGCGCGGAGCCGTCGCTGCGGTGGTGGGACTGCCGCCCCGGCGCTAGTCCGCGGCGAGGCGGGGGACCGCGGCGACGAGCGCGCGCACGTAGGCGTCCGGCGACCCACCAAGCACATCGGCGACCGGTCCGCGGGCGGCAACGGTGCCTGCCCGCAGCACCACGACGTCGGTGCAGAGTCGGACGATGGAGCCGAGGTCGTGGCTCACCACGACGAGTGCGGTCTGCAGCGTCGTCGCGAGCCGGTCGAGCAGGTCGAGGACGTCCTCCCGGACCGCGGCGTCCAGCGAGCTGACGGGTTCGTCGGCGAGGATGACGTCGGGCGTGCACGCGATCGCCCGTGCGATGGCGACGCGCTGGCACTGCCCTCCGGAGAGCTGTGACGGTCTGCGCATGAGCAGCGACGTCTCCAGCCCGACCAGCGCCGCCGCCTCCTCGGCGCGGCTCCGTGGATCGGCACCGGCGCGGAGGTACCGGACGGGCTCTGCGATTGCAGCCCACACCCGCATGGTGGGGTCAAGGGACGAGCGCGGATCCTGGAAGACCACCTGGACGGCGCGCCGGAACTCCCGGCGGGACGCCGAGGCGAGCGGCGCGCCCCGGAATTCGACGGACCCGGCGGTCGGCCGGTCGAGTCCCGCGAGCAGCCGGACGAGCGTGGTCTTGCCCGATCCCGACTCGCCGACGATGCCGATCCGTCCCGCGGCAGCGATCGCGAGGTCGATGGGTGCGAGCGCGTCGACCGTTGCGCGCGACCGCGCTGACGAGTAGGTGCGGGCAGCGCCGCGGGCCGCGAGGATCGCAGCGCGTTCGTCTGTCACGCCCGTCTGCCTTCGGACAACGAACCGATGCGCCGGTCCGACACCATCGCTGCCTCGACGAGCCTGCGGCCCGCGTCGGACGTCGCGCCACCCGTGCGAAGCGATCCGCTCGGCGACGTCTCGGCGACGCGGCCCCGTTCGAGCACGACGACGCGGTCGGTGCGGGCCGCGACGACCGCGAGGTCGTGGGAGACGAGCAGCAGGCCGAGCCCGCGGCTCCGCACGAGGTCGTCGAGCAGGACGAGCACCTCGTGCTGCACCGTCGGATCCAGCGCGGTGGTCGGTTCGTCGGCCACGAGTACTGCGGGGTTGCGCACGAGCGCGATGGCGAGGCACGCGCGCTGCCGTTGGCCGCCCGAGAGTTCGTGCGGCCGGCGGTCGAGCACGCCAGCCTCGAGCGACACCGACGCGCACGCCGCCTCGGCGCGCGTCCTCGCCTCGCGCCGGTCGAGCCCCTCGAGCCGACGGAGGGGAATTGCGAACTGCTGCCCGATCGTCAACAGGGGATTGAGTGCGAGCGACGGTTCCTGGAACACCATTGCGACCCGGCTGCCGCGGACGCGTCTCCACGTCCGGTCATCGGCACGGGCAAGGTCCGTGCCGTCGATGGCGACCGTGCCATCGACCGCCGTCTCGTCCGGCAGGAGCCCCACGGTCGCAAGCGCGGTCAGCGTCTTGCCGGACCCCGACGCCCCGACGAGCCCGACGCGTTCGCCTGGCCCGACGCGTAGCGACACGTCGTGCACGACAGTCGTCCCCCCGACCGTGATGCGGAGGCGGTCGAGCTCGATCATCGCGCGGCGTCCATGCGGGCAGGGTCGGTCGCGTCGCGGATGCCGTCGCCGAGCAGGCTGAACCCGAGGATCGCGAGCGCGACGGCCGCCCCCGGCCAGACGGCGACGAGAGGATCGACGACCAGGTACTGCTGCGACTCGGCGAGCATCCGGCCCCACGACGGGGACGGCGGCCGCGTGCCGAGTCCGAGGTAGCTCAGCGTCGACTCGCCGAGGATGGCGACTGCGAACGCTCCCGACGCCTGCACCAGCAGGGATGCACGCAGGTTCGGAAGGAGGTGGCGGAGCGCGACGCGGAACGGCCCGGCCCCCGACGTCCGCGCAGCGGCGACGAAGTCGGAGGCGAGGATCCGGGCCGCCTCGTCCGACGTCACGCGCGCGACGCCCGCCGAGAGCGCGACGCCGATTGCGACCGCCGCCGTCGCGGCCCCTGGTCCGGTCGCGGCGACGAGCACGAGCGCGACGAGGAGCGACGGCAGGGCGAGCGCGATCGCCCCTGCTCGGCGGACCACGGCACCGGCAACCCGGGGCCACGTGGCGGCTGCGACGCCGAGCAGGATGCCGATGGCCATGGCGATGGCGACGGCACCGAGCGCGGTGCCGAGGGTCGCCCGTGCTCCGGCGCCGACGAGACTGAGGACGTCCCGACCGAGTGCGTCGGTACCCAGCGGGTGCCGCCACGACGAACCGGCGAAGCGGCCCTGCGGGTCGATCGCGAGCGGATCGTGCGGAAGCCACGACATCGGCAGCAGCGCGGCGGCTCCGGTCACGGCAACGAGCGCCGATCCGGCGACGAGGTGCGGAGACCGGCGCGTCACGCGGGGACCCTGCGTCCGTCCAGTCGTGTGGCGGCGGCATCGGCCAGGGCGGAGACGAGCAGCACGGCGACCACGATGACGGCGACGGTGCCCTGAACCTTGACGTGGTCGCGCAATCCGACGTCCCGCACGAGCATTGCGCCGATCCCGGGGAGCGCGAACACCTGCTCGATGACGATCGACCCGGCAACGAGCGTGGAGACCTGCACGCCGAGGACCGACACGACGGGAAGCGCGATGGCACGCGCGCCGTGGACCCGCAGTGCCTCGGCCCGACCGAGTCCCGTCGCACGGGCGGTGCGCAGCCACCCGGATCCGAGTGCCTCCACGGTCGAGGAGCGCACGAACCGGACGAGGATCGCCGCCTGTGCGGCGCCGAGCGTCACCGACGGCAGCACGAGCGAGCGCAGCGCACCGGCGGTGTCGGACCAACCGTCGACGGGGAAGCCGCCGGCAGGCAGGGCGCGCCACTGCACGGCGACGACCGTGACGAGCACGAGGCCGATCCAGAACGGGGGGATCGCTGCGCCGAGCTGGCTGGCGGCCGACAGCACTGCACCGTCCCACCTCCGTGCGCGGAGACCAGCGAGCGCGCCGAGGGGCAGGGCCACTGCAAGCGCGACCAGCGACGACGCGAGGATCAGCGGCAGTGTGACCGCCGACTTCCGGGTGATTTCTGCCGCGACGTCGGCCCCGGAGAGCATCGACGTGCCGAGGTCGCCGCGCGCCGCGTGCCACAGCCAGTCGAGGTACTGCACCGCGAGCGGACGGTCGAGACCGTACGCCTCTCGCAGCGCGTCGAGCGCCGCAGGGTCGCCATCGGTGCCGAGGCGCGCCACGGCGAGGTCGCCGGGAAGGGTCCGGAGCAGCAGGAAGACGAGCAGCGTCGCAGACACGACCGTCGCGACGACGGTCGCGAACCGTCGGAGCACGGAGCGGAGACGGACGCCCAGCGACGCCCCCGGCCTAGCCGCGGGCGATGCGCGACACGGGATAACCGTCGCCGACCGCGTTCAGCGGGACGCCGGTGATGCCAGTCGCTGCGACCTGCAGATTCGGCAGAAGCCACAACCAGTCGCTGGCCGAGTCGTCGGCGAGCAGGCGTGCCGCCTGCCGCAGGAGCTCGGTGCGACCCGCGTCGTCGGGCGCCGATGCCGCACGGGACACCAGGTCGCGGTAGTCGGCGCTGTCGTAGCGGAAGTAGTAGTCGGGGTTCGCGTAGATCGCCATGTCGTTGCGCTCGACGTGGCACACGATGGTCATGTCGTAGTCGGCCCGGGTGAACACGCGATCGAGCCACTCCGCCCACTCGATCGGGTTGATCGACACCTGCAGTCCGACCTCGGCGAGCGATGCCGCGATGAAGTCCTGCGAGTTGGTGGCGTAGGCAATGGGCGGCACGTCGAGCACGATCTCGGTGCCATCCGCGACGCCGGCCTCCGCGAGCAGCGCGCGCGACGCCTCCGGATCGAACGGGGCCGAGCCCGACAGGTCCTCGAACCAGGGATCGGTCGGGGGGACGAAGCTGCCGATCTCGAGTCCGTAGCCGGCCCACGCGACGTCGATGAGGGCCTTCTTGTCGATCGACTGGCGCACCGCGCGCCGCACGCGCACGTCGTCGAACGGGGGCCGCGAGTTGTTCATCGCCATGGTCACCTCGCACGAGGTGGTGCCGGTCAGCACCTGCAGGTCGTCCCGTCCCTCGAACGCGGAGAGCAGCTCGGGTGCCTGCACCGTCGACATCACGTCGATCTCGCCGGCGAGCGCGGCGTTGCTGAGCGCGGTCGCGTCCTCGATGTAGCGGAAGACGACCGTCTTCGAAGCGGCGGGTTCGCCGTGGTAGCCGTCCCAGCGCTCCAGCACGATGCTGCTGCCCCGGTTCCATTCCGTGAGGCGGTACGGTCCCGTACCGTTCGCGGCGCCGGCAAGGTCCGTGCTGTCCTGCCGGAGGATCACTCCGCCGCGCTGGCTGAGGTTGTAGAGAAAGTCGTTGTCGCGGGCGCCCAGCGTGATCTCGATGCCCCGGTCCCCGACGACGAAGGCCTTCTGGATGCCGATGAACTGCTGGGTGATCGCGGGCAGCACCTCGGGCGACTCGGCCGAGACGCGCTGGAGGCTCCAGATGACGTCGGACGTCGTCAGCGCGCTGCCGTCGTGGAAGGTCGCGTCACGAAGGGTGAACGTGTAGACGAGGCCGTCGTCGGAGACGGTCCACGATTCGGCCAGCGCCGGCACGATCGATCCGTCGTCGGCGACGGCGACGAGGCCCTCGTAGACGTTGTTGAGCAGCACCTGGGGAATCGCCGCCCCTGCAGCCCCGGTGATGTCGAGGCTCACGGGCTCGAGTGCGAAGCCCACCGTCACCGTGGCGTCGGAGGGCGC
>JBIIHV010000081.1:0-7460 GCA_044235415.1 Ilumatobacteraceae bacterium
GAAGGAAGACGACCTCATCCACGACCCGCGGATGATCTGCGTCGACCTGAGCGCCGCGGAAGGGCTGAACCCGCTCGCCGCCTACCGCTGGTCGGGTGAGACGACGATCGACGCGGCAAACCTCGACTGGGCGGGGACGAAGGGCTAGCGGCCGCGCGACGCTAGAGCGCCTTGCGGAGGAGCTTCATCTTCCGCTCGGTATACGGCGGGTAGACGATCGGCGGGTCGAGGCGCGTGCCGCGACGCAGCACCGGCTTGAGGTGCTGGAACACGCGGACGCTCTCCTTGCCGTGGTAGTAGCCCATGCCGCTGTCGCCCACGCCGCCGAGTGGCAGGTGGGGGTTGGTGAGGTGCAGCACGGTGCCGTTCACGGTGACGCCGCCGGCAGTGGTGCGCGCCAGCACGTCGTCGACGACGCGGCGGTCCTCGGCGAACACGTACAGCGCAAGCGGGTGCGGCCTCGAGCGGATGGTCGAGACGGCCTCGTCGATGCCGTCGATGCCGAAGACCGGCAGCAGCGGGCCGAAGATCTCCTCGGACATGATCCTCGACCCGGGGTCGACGCCGGTCAGCACGGTCGGCGCGATGTAGCACGACGAGGCATCCGACTCGCCGCCGACCACCGGAGTGCCGTCCTTCATCAGTGCGACCAGCCGGTCGAAGTGGCGCGACGAGACGATCCGTCCGTAGTCGGCGCTGGCCTTCGGGTCCGATCCGTAGAACGACGCGACCGTGAGGCGCAGCTCGTCGATCAGCTGCTGCTCGACCGCACGGTCGACGAGCACGTAGTCCGGCGCCACGCACGTCTGCCCTGCGTTCAGCCACTTGCCCCAGGCGATCCGCCGGGCGGCGACCTCGAGGTTGGCGGAACGGTCGACGATGACGGGGCTCTTGCCGCCCAGCTCGAGCGTCACGGGGGTGAGGTGCTTCGCGGCGGCGGCCATCACGACCCGACCGACGGCGGTGCTGCCGGTGAAGAAGATGTGGTTGAAGCGCTGCTCGAGCAGGGCGGTCGTCTCGGGCACGCCGCCGGCGACCACGCGGATCGCGTCCTGGTCGAGGTACGCCGGCGCGAGGCGCACGAACAGGTCCGACGTCGCGGCGGTCACCTCGGACGGCTTCATGACGACGGTGTTCCCCGCGGCGACCGCCCCCGCGGCCGGCACGAGCAGGAGCTGCACGGGGTAGTTCCACGGCGCGATCACCAGCACGGTGCCGAGCGGCTCGGGGATGCGCCGCGACGACCCCGGACGGTTGACGAGCGGGGTGCGGACGCGCTCGGTGCGGTTCCACCTGCGCAGGTTCTTCAGCATCAGCCGGATCTCGCCGGTGACGAAGGCGATGTCCGCGACGAAGCCCTCCATGCGCGGCTTGCCGAGGTCGGCCGCGAGTGCGGCGAGCCACTCGTCCTCGTGCTCCTCGAGCATCGCGATCATCCGCTCGAGCTGGTGTCGGCGCCACGCGAGCGGCCGGGTGACGCCGCGCTCGAAGGTCTCGCGGAGCGCGGCAACGGTGTCGGCTGCGGACGCCGCAGGCGCGGCGGAGGAAGCGGGATCGAGGACGGAGGTCATGGCAGGACGGTACCAGTGCCGCCCGAAACGTCGGAACGCCGTCGGTACGGTCCCGGCCATGAACACACTGAAACTCACCTTCCACACATGGCTCATGGTCGTCGGCGCCCTCGGCATGGTCGTTTTCGGCCTGTTCGTCGATTGGTCGACGTTCGAGGCCTTCGGCGTCTCGGTGTCGTCCGGCAATGCGTTCGACTGGACGCGCGGCACGCTGTCGTTCCTCCTCGTCGTCGCGGTGGCCGGAGTCGCCGTCCTCAGGGATCTCGGCACGCTGAAGGACGAGGGCATCCCGTGGAACCTCGCGATGCTCGGCGGATCGGGTGCCGCGACGTTGATGATGGGTCTGCTGCTCCTGACCGGTCCGGACGAGGCGGGCGTCGACCTCGGCCGCGGCGCCGGTCTGTGGCTGTCGGCGGTGTCGACGCTGTTCAGCCTCGCCGGAGCGCTCAGTGCATTCGTCGCCGGCGGCGGCAAGGTCTCCGACTTCACCGACACCACGAGGCTCACCGGCGCGTTCCGTCGCCGCACCGCAAAGTAGCGGGAGCACCGATCGCGGGGGGACTGCCGGGCCCGTGCACCGGCGGTCCCTCCGGTTGGCGTGGATCCGTCCGCCATCGGTACGATAGTTGCGCACTCAACTATCGGGCCAGCTCCAGGGCCGGCCGGAGAGGAATCGACATGCCCGCCGTCACCGCCGACACCGCGACGCTCCCGAGGATCGTCGCCCCGCTCGACAGCCGCGACCGCCGCGTGCGTTCGGTGACCACCGCGCCGTCCGGTCACGAAGGGGAGGGGTTCCCGGTGCGCCGCGCATTCGCCGGCGTCGGCCTCGCCGACCTCGATCCGTTCATCCACATGGACCAGATGGGCGAGGTGCTCTACGCGCCATACGAGCCGCGCGGCACCGATTGGCACCCGCACCGCGGGTTCGAGACCGTCACGTACATCATGGACGGCACGTTCGTGCACCAGGACAGCCATGGCGGCGGGGGCATCATCGCCGATGGTGCGACGCAGTGGATGACGGCGGGTCGCGGCATCCTGCACATCGAGACGCCGCCCGAGGACCTCGTCGTCCGTGGCGGGTTGTTCCATGGCATCCAGTTGTGGGTGAACCTCCCGGGCCGCTCGAAGATGATCGAGCCCGCGTACCAGAACCTCGAGGCCGATCTGGTCTCCCTTGCGTCGAGCGCCGACGGCGGTGCGCTGGTGCGGCTCATCGCGGGCGACCTCGGGGATCTCCGCGGCCCCGGCTCGACCCATACGCCGATCGTCGTCGCGCACGTCACCGTGGCGCCGTCGGCACAGGTGACGCTGCCGTGGCCGGCGGGATTCAACGCGCTCGCCTACGCACTGTCGGGCAGCGGTTCAGTTGGTGCCGACGCCGCCCCGCTCCGCACCGGCCAGCTGGCCGTGCTCGTCGACGGCGGTGCGGTCACGCTGCGCGCGTCGCAGTCCGAGGCGCTCGACGTGCTGCTCCTCGGTGGGCAGCCGATCGGCGAACCCGTCGCGGCCTACGGGCCGTTCGTGATGAACACGCGCGCCGAGCTGCAGCAGGCGTTCGACGACTTCCAGCAGGGCCGGTTGGGCACCGTGCCGGCCGACGGCATTCGTCCGTACCGCGGTCCGCGCGGCTAGCGCCCGCCGCGCGTCTATCGTCGGCGCGTGCGCCGTCGCCGCAGATCGAGGCTTCGTCCGCGCCCGCGAGGCGGATCGCGACGATGGGTGCGCGTCACCGCGCGGGTGATGCTGGCGCTCGCGGTAGCCGCAACCGTCGCGCTGCCGTGGGTGCTGTCGCGCACCGAGTTCGTCGGGTTCGCCGTACTGCCGTTCCTCTGTGCGCTGCTGGCCTGGACCATCGGCCTGCTCGTTGCGCGCCGGTGGCTCCCCGCGCTCCTGCTGCTCCAGGCCGTCGCCGCCTACGTCGCCTTCGCCGTCGTCCTCGCATCGGTGCTCGGCCCCACGGCGCCAACCGTCCTCGCGAGCCCCGTCGATCCGGGTGTGCTCCGCGACGTCACCTACTACCGCGCGTGCGCGGGGCAGGCGCGGAGTGGCACCTCCATCGAGCGGCCGGACAGGGTGGAGCGCGACCGCAACCTCGCGCACGTGCTGACGCTCGCCCCCGCCCATCGCGACGGCACGGAGGTCGCTGTCGCCGCACCCTTTGACGGCGTGGTCACCCGGACGGTCGTCGACGAGGGCCCCGGTGACGTCGGCAGCAAGGCGGGATTCCGGCGGCAGGGCAACTACGTGTCCGAGGTGACGATCGTGCGATCGGGGATTCCGCTCACCGGTTCGTGGTCGGCGACGTTCCGCCGCGTGTTCCCGGTGGTCGCGGTCGGCGACCGTGTCCGGGCCGGTGACCGCATCGGGACGGCGCCGCCCTCCGACTGGGACGAGGTCGAGTTCCTCGACGGCACGACCGCAGGGCTCGCCAACCAGCCCGTGTCCATCGACGTCGTGCTGCGCTGGACGCCGCCGATCCCGCGCCCGGGCACCGAGCCGCTCCTCGCGTCGTTCGTCGCGCACCTCTCCGATGCGGTCGCCGACCAGTGGCGCGCGGCCGGGTTCGACCCCGTCCGTGCCGAGATCCCGCGGCGCGTGCGCGACGCGTCGCCGTGCAACGGCCGGTTCAACCGCACCCCCCTCGAGGACCACTACGAGGGCGACCGGTGGCGCGAGCAGATGCTGCGCGCGCTGGGGGAGCCGCCCGAGTGGATCCCGTGCACGAGCGAGTCCGTGGGCGCCCGCAAGACCACGGCCGACGGCGAGTTCACCTGCGTGCTCCAGACGGGTGGAGCAGCGACGTGGCAGCCGACCCAGTGAGCAGGTGCACGTCCCGGTGACGTAGGGTCGCACGCGTGCCGGGCAACGCATTCATGAAGGCCCTCAACGGGTCGCACCGCATCCTCCTCGCCGCGACGCGCGGTCGCGTCGGCTGGAAGTTCGGCACCATGACCGTGCTCGAGGTGACGACGACGGGTCGCAGGTCGGGCCAGCCCCGCATGGTCCTGCTCACCTCGCCCATCGCGCGCGACGGCGGGTTCGTGCTGGTCGCGTCGAAGGGCGGCCATCCCGACCACCCCGATTGGTACAAGAACATGGTGGCCGACCCACGGGTGACGGTCTCGGTGGCGGGAGGACCGGCGCAGCAGATGGTCGCGCGCACGGCCTCCGCCGAGGAGCGCACCGCGATGTGGCCGGAGGTCGTGCGCGCCTACCGCGGGTACGCGTCGTACCAGCGGCGCACGCAGCGCGAGATCCCGCTGGTCCTGCTGTCGCCAGCCGCCTGACCGCTCGGCCCGGGGGCGCGGCGACGAGCCGCAACTAGGTTGGCGGCATGCAACGCCCCGGACTGCACTCCGGCGTCACCACCGACGACGCCATGAACCTCGCCATGTCGGCCCGCGCCGTCCCGCTCTACGAGGCGGTGGTCGACTTCGTCGCGCGCGAGGTCGAGCCGCTCACCGCCGAGTTCTTCCGGCGCGGGGAGGGCCGCCCCGACCGGTGGCAGTACGCGCCGGGGCAGCTCGAGATCCTCGAGGGGCTCAAGGCCAGGGCCAAGGCAAGGGGACTGTGGAACTTCTTCCTCCCGAACTCCGAGACGGGTGAGGGGCTCTCGAACCTCGACTACGCGTACATCGCCGCCGAGCTCGGGAAGAACCCGATCGCGTCGGAGTGTCTGAACTGCAGTGCGCCGGACACCGGCAACATGGAGGTGCTCGAACGCGTCGGTACGCCGGAGCAGAAGGCCACGTGGCTCGCGCCGCTGCTGGCCGGCGAGATCCGCTCGGCCTACGCGATGACCGAGCCCGACGTGGCGTCGTCCGACGCGAAGAACCTGCAGTGCCGCGCGGCCCTGGACGGCGACGAGTGGGTGATCACGGGCGAGAAGTTCTACATCTCCGGCGCGGGCGACCCGCGCTGCCGGATCATGATCTGCATGGTGCTGACGAACCCGGACGGTCCGCCGCACCGGCGCCACTCGCAGATCCTCGTGCCGATGGACGCCCCGGGGGTGCAGGTGCTCGGGCCGATGGAGGTGTTCGGCGAGGACGACGCGCCGCACGGCCACATGCACCTGCGCTTCGACCACGTCCGCGTGCCAAAGGAGAACGTCCTCCTCGGGGAGGGGCGAGGCTTCGAGATCTCCCAGGTCCGCCTGGGACCGGGACGCATCCACCACTGCATGCGGTCGATCGGCGCGGCGGAGCGCGCGCTCGAGCTGATGGTCCGACGCGGCCTCTCGCGCGAGGCGTTCGGCAAGCCGATCGCCCGTCTCGGGAAGAACACCGAGACGATCGCCAAGGCGCGGATCGAGATCGAGGCGATGCGGCTGATGGTGCTGCGCGCGGCGAAGGCCATGGACACGATGGGCAACGCGGAGGCGCGCGTGTGGGTCAGCGCGGTGAAGGCGATGGTCCCCGAGCGCGTGTGCCGCATCATCGACGAGGCCATCCAGATCCACGGGGCAACGGGCATCTCGCAGTGGACGCCGCTGGCGCGCCTCTATGCCTCGCAGCGGACGCTGCGCCTCGCCGACGGGCCGGACGAAGTCCACTGGCACGTCGTCGGCCGGGCCGAGATCGCGCGCTACGAAGGCGAGGACCAGGCGCCCGGTTCATCCGACCGGTCGGGGACGTTCAGCGGGCCGTCGTGAGCGGCCGGGGCGTGACGATCCAGCCGCGCCCCACGAGCACGACCCCGGTCGCGACGAGGGCCACCATCGTCGCGGCGGTTGCGGACATCGTGGCGGTGCGCCCGAACGCCTCGTAGGTCGCACCGGCGAGCGTGGCGGTGACGCCGCCGGTGAGCGTCTGCATGCCGCCGAGCAGTCCCGTGGCGGCGGCCTGGCGCTCGGGCGGCGCGGTCTCGGCGATCATGATCCCGGTGCCCGTCACCGAGAACGCGTCGATCGTCATGTGCACGATGGCGAGCGCGAAGATCGTGTACGGCGAGCCGAGTGCTCCGTAGGCCGCCATGAAGCCCGCGCCGCACACGAGGCCGGTGGCGCTCGCGCGTATCGGCCCGACGCGCTGCGCCACGGTGCCCCCGAGGGTCCCGAAGAGGATGAACGGGAGGCCGAACACCGCGATGCCGGCGTTGCCGACCCAGCCGGGTGCGCGCAGGTCGGACATGATCAGCACCCAGAGGCTGTCGAACGAGCCGATCATCACGTACAGCGCGAGGCCCACGAACACCGCCCCGGCAAGCGCACGGTTGCGCAGGAGATCGAACGCGAAGCGCTCCGTCGATCGTGACCCGGCGGGGGTCTCGGGGATGCGCGGCGCCGCCACCGCGAGCGTCACCACGGCGAGCACCGTGGCCATCGCGAGGAACGGCGACCGGATGCCGAGGAGCGGCACCATGGCCGCCGACAGCAGGGGTCCGAGCGCGAAGCCCCCGACCTCGATGGCGACGGTGCGCCCGAGGTTGCGGCCCACGCGGTCGGGCTGCACGACGATCACGATGCGGCGGATGGCGGGGATCGCCATGCCGGCACCGATGCCGGTGACGACGCGGCCGAGGAAGAGGACGGGGAACGAGGACCCCGCCGCCATGACGAGCGACCCTGCCGCGTTGAGCAGGCAGCCGAGGATCATCAGCTGCCGTGCGCGGCCGCGGTCGGCGAGTGGTGCGATGCCCAGCTGAGCGGCGAACGACGTGAAGAACCCGATCGCGACGATCAGTCCGAGCTCCGTCTCGCTCGTGCCGAACTCCCCGCGCCAGTCGTCGAGCATGGTGAACATCACGCCGTAGCCGGCGGCGAGGAGGCCGAGCGCACCCTGCAGCAGGAGGATCAGGCGTCCGGGTCGCATCGCGAACCGAGGGGTGACGGGCTCGACATGACCGCCGGTCATGCGCGCTCGGCGACGAACGCGCAGCGAC
>JBIIHV010000082.1:0-7409 GCA_044235415.1 Ilumatobacteraceae bacterium
GGCAGGAGATCGACGACGGTGCAGCCCGCGAGCACCTCGTTGAGCAGCGCCGACAGCGGCTCGCGCCACCACGCAGCGAGCTGCCCGGTGGGCTCCAACCGGGCGCCCATCTTCAGCCGGTAGTCGGGCACGGGGTCGGTCGCGCGCACCGCGCCGAGCAGGCCGGAGAACACGACGATGCTGCCGAGCGCACGGGCGCGCGACGCGGGCGAGAGCGAGCCGACGTCGAGGTGGTTCCACACGACGCCCGTGTAGCGGTTCCACGCGGGCACGGTCGGGGCGCCGACGAGCGCGGCGTTCGCGCGGCGGGCGCGCAGCAGGTGCTCGCCGTGCACGCCGAGCAGCGCCGCGTCGCCGCCGCGGAGCCGACGCATCTCGCGGGCGACGATCAGGCGCATCTCGCCGAGACGGGGGCCGTACGAACCCTCGTGCGGATCCCACACCTCGCGGAGGTCGCCGCCCTCGGCCTTGCCCTCGGACGGCGGAAGGAGGATCGCGATCCTGTTCGCAGGTGCGAGTCCGGCGGCCACGGAGGTCAAGTCTGACGCACCCCGCAATAGAGTTTGCGGAATGGTCGTCAGCGCACATCCGGTCCCGCCCCGCGCGGTCCGGGGCAGTGCGCGTGCCGCGCGGTCCGCGGCACGGCGCGCGTAGCCGGTGTCGTCGGTCTCCGTCGACGTCTCCGGCCTCAATCCGGACCAGCGCGAGGCGGTCCTGCACCGCGGGACGCCGTTGATCGTCGTCGCCGGGGCGGGATCGGGCAAGACCAGGGTGCTCACGCACCGCATCGCGCACCTCGTCGCAACGGGCGTGCACCCGAGCCGGATCATGGCGATCACGTTCACCAACAAGGCGGCGAACGAGATGCGCGAGCGCGTCGAGGCGCTCGTCGGCGCCGGCATCAGGGCGATGTGGGTGAGCACGTTCCACTCGGCGTGCGTCCGCATCCTGCGCGCCGAGGCCGAGCACGTCGGCTACCCGCGGACCTTCTCGATCTACGACGCGGACGACGCGCGACGCCTGCTCGGCCACGTCCTGCGCGACGCGGGCCTCGACCCGCGCCGCTTCCCGGTGCGCGGCGTCGCAGCGCGGGTGAGCGCGTGGAAGAACGAGCTGCTCGGGCCGTCCGACGTCCGTCCCGAGTCGACGTACGAGGAGGCGCTGGTCGGCGCGTTCCGCGAGTACCAGCGCCGGCTGGCGTCGGCGGGGGCGATGGACTTCGACGACCTGCTGGTCAACACGGTCGCGCTGTTCCGCACCCGCCCCGACGTGCTCGCGCGCTACCAGGAGCGGTTCGAGCACCTGCTGGTCGACGAGTACCAGGACACCAACTCCGCGCAGAACGCCATCGTGCTCATGCTGTCGGCCGTCCACCGGAATGCCTGCATCGTCGGCGACACCGACCAGTCCATCTACCGCTTCCGCGGCGCGGACTACACGAACTTCGTCCGGTTCGAGGAGGCGTTCCCCGACGCGACGACCGTCGTGCTCGACCAGAACTACCGCAGCACGCAGACCATCCTCGACGCCGCGAACGCCGTGATCGGCATGAACACGGGCCGCCAGCCGAAGAACCTCTGGACCGACGCGGGACCCGGCAACCGGATCGTCGCCCACCTGGCCGACGACGAGCGCGAGGAGGCCGACTTCGTCGCCGAGCGGCTGGGGTCGCTGCACGCCGCCGGCCGGCCGTGGGGTGACATGGCCGTGCTCTACCGGACGAACGCGCAGAGCCGCGTGCTCGACGAGGCGCTGCTCGAGTACCGCGTGCCGTACGTCGTGATCGGGGGCACCAAGTTCTACGACCGGCGCGAGGTGCGCGACGCGCTCGCCTATCTCAGGCTGGCCGCGAATCCCGCGGACGAGGTCGCCATCCGCCGCACGATCAACGTGCCGAAGCGGGGGATCGGGGAGACGTCCATCGAGGCCCTCGACGAGGCGGCAAGGACCCGTGGGTGCGCGCTCGCCGACGTGCTCCGCGATCCACCGCCGCTCGGCGCGAAGGCCGCACGCGGCCTGCGCCAGTACGTCGACGTGCTGGATGGCTGTGCCGCCCGCCTCGTCGACGGGCCGGGCACCGTGCTGCGGCACGCGCTCGAGGCGAGCGGCTATCTGCAGGAGCTCGCGGCCGAGGACACCGTCGAGTCCGAGGGCAGGCGGGAGAACCTGGAGGAGCTCATCGGCTACGCGGGCGGCTACGACACGGTCGACGACTTCCTCGAGCGGGTCGCGCTCGTGGCGGATACCGATGAGCTCGAGTCGTCCGACCGCGTGTCGCTCATGACCATGCACGCGGCCAAGGGGCTCGAGTACTCCGTCGTGGCGATCGTGGGGATGGAGGACGGAGTGTTCCCGCACTCGCGTTCCCACGCCGATCCGTCGGAGATGGAGGAGGAGCGGCGCCTCGCCTACGTGGGGATCACGCGGGCGCGCGAGCTGCTGATCCTCACCCATGCGAGCCGCCGGTCGATGTACGGCACGACGCAGTACAACCCGCCGTCGCCGTTCCTCACGGCGATCCCCGCGGCGCTGTTCGAGCCGGACGAGTTCGGCGACCCGCCGGGCTTCGTGGCCCGGGCGAACCGGGGCCCGCGGTTCGGTGGCGATGCGCCGTTCCGCCGCCGCGACCCCGAGTCCCACACCGGGCCGGCCGCCGTCCCGCAGACGGCGGCGAACGCGGCGCTGCGGGTCGGCGACGACGTCCGCCATCCGTCGTTCGGCGACGGCATCATCATCGAGATCCGGGGCTCGGGCGCATCGGCGGAGGCGTCGGTGCGCTTCGCGGACGGCGGCACGAAGCACCTCGCGCTGGACTGGGCCCCGCTGACGAAGATCGTCCGCGGCGAGCGCGGCTAGCGCAGGTCGATCAACAGCGTCGTCGAGTTCTCGACGATCGGGCGCGCGTCGTCGGGGAGCGCCAGGTCCGTCACGTCGATGGTGCGACCGTCGCAGTCCGTGAAGGTCCGCGTCCCCTCGACCTGTTCGACGGGGCACGTCCAGTCCCGGCCGGCCGGAAAGGCGGAGTACAGCTGCCAGCCCTTCGCGGGATCGCCGCCCGTGTGGTCGATGACGATCGATCGCTCACCGGTCGCGTCGCGGAGGTCCGGGTAGAGGATCGGGCCGCGCTCGTCGATCGACGCGGCCACGTCGTCCACCGCGCCGACGACGAACGTCCGGGGACGGGGAACCTGCCGCTGCCGGTCGGTGGAGATCGACGCGAGCACCCAGGTCGTGGCGAACAGCGCGGCGATGACGGCGATGCCCCCGGCCACGGGGAGGATCGCCCGTGCCGCGAGCGACCGCGGACGACGCAGCCGTCGGAACGGGGTGGAGCCGGCCATGCCGGACAGCGTAGGGTTCCGTCGTTGTGAAGCGCCCGTACCGGATCGTCGTCGCCAAGCCGGGGCTCGATGGCCACGACCGTGGTGCGAAGACGATCACGAGGGCGCTGCGGGACCACGGCTTCGAGGTCATCTACACGGGCCTCCACCAGACCCCCGAGCAGATCGCCGAGACGGTGCTGCAGGAGGATGCCGACGGCGTCGGATTGTCGCTGCTATCCGGCGCGCACCTGACGCTCTTCCCGCGGGTGATGGAGGAGCTGCGCAGCCGCGACATGGGCGACGTGCTGGTGTTCGGTGGCGGCGTCATCCCCGACGCGGACACCCGTGCGCTGAAGGACCAGGGCGTCGCCGCGGTGTTCGGGCCGGGCTCGTCGCTGAAGGACATCGCGGCGTGGCTGGAGACCGAATTGGATCGGCGCGAAGCGGTCGAGGTCTAGGAGGACTGGAAATGGATCTGTTCGAGTACCAGGGCAAGCAGTACTTCGCCCGATACGGCATCCCCGTGTCGGCCGGCGACGTTGCGACGACGGTCGACGACGCCGTCGCGATCGCCGAACGCATCGGCTATCCGGTCGTCGTCAAGGCGCAGGTGCAGGTGGGCGGACGGGGCAAGGCCGGGGGCATCAAGCTCGCGTCGGACGCGGCCGAGACGCGCGAGCACGCGGGCAACATCATCGGCATGGACATCAAGGGCCATGTCGTGCGGCGGGTGTGGGTCGAGCGCGCGAGCGACATCGCCGAGGAGTACTACGCGTCGTTCACGCTCGACCGCGCCGCGAAGCGGCACCTCCTGATGCTGTCGGCGCAGGGCGGGGTGGACATCGAGGAGGTCGCGGCGAAGGATCCGGGCGCGATCGTGCGGCTGCACGTCAACCCGATCGAGGGTCTCGCGGAGTCGGCCGCCCGCGCGGCTGCCGCCGAGGCGCGCATCCCCGAGCGGGCGCAGGCGGGTGTCGCAGCCATCCTCGTGCAGCTCTACGAGTGCTTCACCGCGGGCGACTGCGACCTGGCGGAGATCAATCCGTTGATCCTGAAGCCGACGGGCGAGGTGCACGCGCTCGACGCGAAGGTCTCGCTCGACGCCAATGCGTCCTTCCGCCACCCCGAATGGGACGAGTTCGCGGCAACCGTCGAGCTCGACGACCGCGAGCGGCTCGCACGTGAGAAGAACCTGCAGTACATCGGCCTCGACGGCACGGTGGGCATCATCGCCAACGGCGCGGGCCTCGCGATGAGCACACTGGACGTCGTGAACCAGGTGGGCGGCAGCGCCGCCAACTTCCTCGACATCGGTGGCGGTGCGAACGCCGAGGTGATGGCGGGGGCGCTCGAGGTGATCAACTCCGACCAGAAGGTGCGGAGCATCCTCATCAACATCTTCGGCGGCATCACCCGCGGCGAGGAGGTCGCCAAGGGGATCGTCGAGGCGGTCTCGCGCGTGTCGTTGCGCGCGCCGATCGTGATCCGTTTGGACGGTACGAACGCCGACGAGGGACGACGCATCCTCGCGGAGGCCGGGATCCCGGAGTCCGTCCTGACGAGCAAGCCGACCATGCTGGATGCCGCGCGCGCCGCGGTGGCGATTGCGGGGAGATGACCATGGCGATCTTCGTCGACGAACGAACCACGGTGCTGGTGCAGGGCCTGACCGGAGGGCAGGGCCGCTACCACGGCCTCCGCAACCGCGCCTACGGCACCAAGGTGGTGGCCGGCGTGACACCCGGCAAGGCGGGGCAGGACGTCGAGGGCATCCCCGTCTACGACTCGGTCGCCGACGCGGTTGCCGCGACCGGCGCCACGGCGTCGTTCGTGGCGGTTCCGCCGAAGGCGGCGCCCGCGGCGATCCTCGAGGCGGCCCGTGCGGGCGTGCGCTTCGTCGTGTGCATCACGGAGGGCATCCCGGCACAGGACGAGGCGCGCACGTTCGCGACGCTGCAGCGGGACTTCCCCGGCACGCGGCTCCTCGGGCCGAACTGCCCGGGCGTGATCAGCCCCGGCAAGTGCAACATCGGCATCACCGCCGGCGAGATCGCGCTGCCGCCGTCGGCGCAGGGGCCGAACGTGGGCATCGTCTCGCGGTCGGGCACACTCACCTACCAGGCGCTGTACGAGCTCAAGCAGCAGGGCATCGGTGTCAGCACGTGCGTCGGCATCGGCGGCGATCCGGTGCCGGGCACGTCGTTCGTCGACTGCCTCGCCGAGTTCCAGGCCGATCCCGAGACGCACGCGATCATGATGATCGGCGAGATCGGCGGTTCGGCCGAGGAGGAGGCCGCGGAGTTCATCGCCGCGAACGTGACCAAGCCGATGAGCGCCTACATCGCGGGCGTGACGGCGCCGCCCGGCAAGAAGATGGGCCACGCGGGTGCGATCGTGTCGGGCGGCAAGGGCACCGCGCAGGGGAAGATGGATGCGCTCCGCGGCGCCGGCGTCCGCGTCGGGTTGAACCCGACCGAGGCCGGTTCGTTGATGGCGGAGATCGTCGCGGGACTGCGCCGCTAGCCCCTGCACGGACCGGCTGTACGCCGGTCGGTACGATCCTCATCCGATTCCCATGAGCACCCCCACTGCGGGCACGCCCGTCCCCGTCGGGAACCCCGGCCATCTCGCCTACCTGCCGGGCCTCGACGGCCTCCGAGCGCTGTCGGTCCTCGCCGTCATCGTGTACCACGCGAACAAGTCGTGGCTCGGCGGCGGCTTCCTCGGCGTCGAGGTGTTCTTCGTCATCAGCGGCTACCTGATCACGACGCTGCTGCTCAACGAGTCGGAGCGCACCGGCTCGATCAGCCTGCGCCAGTTCTGGATCCGGCGTGCGCGCCGTCTGCTGCCCGCGCTGTGGGCGATGCTCGTGATGGTGGTGCTGTGGTGCGCCGTCTTCGAGCGCGACGCACTCGGCCAGCTTCGCGGCGACGTCGTGGCCGCAGTCGTGTACGGCTTCAACTGGTTCCAGGTCTGGGTAGGGACGTCCTACTTCGGACAGCTCGGGCTCGTGCCGCTGCGCCACCTCTGGTCGCTGGCTGTGGAGGAGCAGTTCTACCTCGTCTGGCCCATCCTCATCGCCGTGCTGCTCCGCGTCGTCGGGCGCAGGTCGTGGCTGCTCGGGTTGCTGTTCCTCGCAGCGACGGGTGCTGTGGCCGCGTACGTCGCCACCACCTACACGCAGGGCGTCCCGGGCACGGTGCTCGAGACGCCCGGGCACTACCTCAACCTCTTCGGCCAGCCGGTGCTGCGCCTCGACTTCCTCTTCCTCGGCACGCTGGGCCGGGCCGGCGGCCTGTTCATCGGTGCGTCGCTCGCGTTCTGGTTCCGTCCGTCGCTCTTCGTGATGAAGCACCCGCGTGCGCAGCAGGCGTTCGTCTCGACGGTGGGAATGGTGGGGCTCGGCGCACTGGCCTACCTGATGGTGACCATGCGCGACGTCGTCGAGGGCACCATCGCGGGAGGCACCCGGGGCTACGACCCGCTCTTCCGTGGCGGCTTCCTGATGGTCGGCATTGCGAGCGTCGCGGCGATCGCCTCGGCGGTGCACCCCGGCACGATCCAGTCCGGCTGGCTGCTCGGCAACCGCGTGCTCGCGTCAATCGGACGACGTTCGTACGGGCTCTACCTCTACCACTGGCCGGTGTTCCAGTTCTACCGTGGGGTCGCGGGCCGCAGGCTCGACCCCGTCGAGTTCGTCGCGCTCCTCGCCGTCACTGCGGTGGTGACGGAGATGTCGTACCGCCTCATCGAGGTGCCGATCCGCGAGGGCGGGCTGTCGAGGATCTGGGCGTCGCTGCGCGGGTGGGATCCGTTCTCCGTCCGGCGCCCGGTCGCGGCGCTGGCGATGGTCGCGATCATCGGCTTCCCCACGGCGGCGGCTGCAACGCTCGCCACGGCGCCACTGCAGCTCGACGAGATCAGCCAGAGCCTCGCCGACAACGAGGATGCCGTGACGGACGTCCTCGGCTCGGCGACGACGCTTCCTCCCGGTCCCGGCACGACCGTCGCGCCGGGGGAGACCGTCGCCCCGGCGACGGGTACCACGACGCTCGACGGCCAGCCGATCCCGATCCTGGCGATCGG
>JBIIHV010000083.1:0-7374 GCA_044235415.1 Ilumatobacteraceae bacterium
TATGACGTCGACGAGGGCGTTGCCGACGGCGACGACGTCGAAGCGGGCGGACACGCGCTCAGCGGCTCTCGACCGCGAGCTCGCCCTTGACGACCTGCTGCTGGAGCTCGCGCTTCAGGAACTTGCCGGCGGCGTTGCGCGGCAGCGGCTCCGCGGTCACCGCGACCTTCGTGGGCACCTTGAACGGCGCGATCCTGCCATCGAGGAATTCCCACAGGTCGTCCGCCGAGAACGGCACGCCCTCGTAGGGATGGACGGCCACGGCCACCTCTTCGCCGAGCCGCTCGTGGGGCACGCCGAACACCGCGGCCTCGTGCACCGCAGGGTGCTCGTAGATGGCGTGCTCGACCTCGGCGCCGTAGACGTTCTCGCCGGCGCGCAGGATCATGTCCTTCACGCGGTCCTCGACGTAGACGAACCCCTCCTCGTCCATGCGGCCGATGTCGCCGGAGCGGAGCCAGCCGTCGACAATCGTCTCGGCGGTCGCCTCGGGCCGGTTCCAATAGCCCTTGATCAGCATCGGACCGAAGAACCAGATCTCCCCCGCTTGTCCCCGCGGCAACCGACGGCCCTCCGGATCGCGGACCTCGACGCGCATCGGCAGGATGGCGCGGCCGGTCGACGTCGGGCGCTCGAGGTACTCCGGGCCGCTGATGCCGGGACCGAACGCGTTCGTCTCGGTCATGCCATAGCCGAGGTTCGGACCGCCCTTCACGACCGACTTCGCCACCCGGTTGACGAGCGCGGTGGGCGCGGGCGCACCACCGCCACCGACGGCGCGCAGGCTGGACGTGTCGAACTTCGCGAAGTTCGGCGAGTTGACGAGGTCCCAACTCTGCGTCGGGACACCGACGAAGTTCGTGACCTGGTGTCGTTCGATCGCCTCGAGCGCCTTCTCGGGATCCCACTTGTACATCACGACCAGCTTGAAGCCGAGCATGAACGACGTGAGCATCACCGGCACGCACCCCGTCACGTGGAACAGCGGCACGATCAGGATGAACGTGGTGGGCAGGTCGCCTCCAGCCGGCGGCTTGCCCGACGCGGAGAGCACGAGTTGGCGCGCCGAGAACGCCATGATCGACGAGATGATCGCCCGGTGCGTCGACACCGCACCCTTCGGGCGGCCGGTGGTGCCCGACGTGTAGAGGATGGTCGCGTCGTCGTCGGGATGGATGTCGGCACCCGGGTGCGACGCCCCCGGCACCACGACATCGCTCCAGCGGTCCACGCCGTCGGGCAGGTCGCCCGGCGTCCGCGCGGCCACCACGCGCACACCGCGGCGGCGGCACGGGCCGATCCCGACCGCGAGCCGCTGGTCGTCGCAGAGATAGACGGTGCAACCGGAGTCGTCGATGGCGAAGTCCATCTCGTCCTCGGTCCACCACGAATTCATCGAGACCGACACGGCGCCGATCGAGGTGATCGCCGCAAACGAGACGATCCACTCCGGGTAGTTCCGCATCGCCACCGCGACGCGGTCGCCCTTGCGCACGCCGTAGCGGCCGGCCAGCGCGGCGGCCAGCGCGTCGACCTCGGCCATCGTGCGGGAGAACGACCACTCCTCGCCCTCGAAGGCGATGAACGTCTTGTCGCCGTGGTTCCGCGCACCCGCGAACACGGCGCCGAGGTGCGGCGGCGCGTTCTTGAACACCTGCATCGGCACGCCGAGCACGGTCGCGTCGACCAGTTCGAAGATCTGACCCGGCCCGGTGACCTGCGCCGTCGCCTCATCCCACGTCAACGACATGCCGCTCCCCCCGTGCGCTGCGTGGAGCTGAGGGGAATTGAACCCCTGGCCTGTACATTGCGAACGTACCGCTCTACCAACTGAGCTACAGCCCCGACTTGTTCCTGTGAGCGTAGCGGGTCGGTGCGCCGAGCAGCGAAGCCGTTGCGCCTCGGGCGCCCGTCGGTCAGCGGTTGTAACGGTTGAGGTAGCGCTCGTTCTCGCGCTTGATGCGCAGCTGACGCAACCAGTAGCAGTAGAGCACCGTGGCGATCAGCGAGGCCGTGAACAACGTCGTGAAACCCATCGAGCCGGTGGTGAGGGAGACGAAGAGCGACGTTGCGGTGGTGATGACGAGGGTGAGCACCGTGTTCTTCCGGCGGTGCTGGGCCTCCAACTCGCGGCGACGCGCCTCGCGCGCCTGACGCGCCTGACGCGACCGGTCGTCGCGCGACAGCGCGCCGGACATGTCGTCGCCGCGGCCGTAGCCCGGCCGACGGGAGCCGCGGGTGGGCGAGGGCGCAAGGGGCCGCGACAGTCCACGCAGGTCGGTCGCCCGCCCTCCGGGCGACTGCAGCGATGACATCTGCCGACGGAAGGTGCTCATCGAGTTGCCGGGCGAGCCGTGCAGGCGCGACTTGATCATGGGCGGGAGCAGCACGGCCAACCACGCCGCGCCCACGAGCATCAAAATGACGGTACTCATGCCGAGTGTCAGTCTATTACGAATCCGCTACAACCCAGCCCGATATCCGCTCCATGGGCGAACAGACGTTTGGGTCCGTCGGGCTAGCCGTTGAGCGAGGCGTATCCCGCGGCGAGCGAGGTGGCCACGGCGACCCACACCGCATATGGCACCAGCGCAAGCCCGAGGACCGGGGCGGCCCTCCACGCCACCACGACGAGCGGCCATGCCAGCACCGCAGCGACGGCAAGCGCGGCGGCCGCCGGCCACAGCGAGTGGGACACGTAGAACAGGCGCGCCCACGCGAGCGCCCCGGCGACGCCCACCGCCAGCGAGCAGAGCCACGCGGTCCGGTCGGCCGTCGATCCCCGGTTGGCCACGATCCAGCCCGTGATGCCGAGCACCAGGAAGTTGTAGGGCCAGATGAGCCCGAACACCGCGTCGGGTGGCTGCCACGACGGCCGCACGAGCGAGCGGTACCACCCGTCGCCAGATGACACCCAAAGCCCCGACCCGACCGCATACCCGAGCACCAGGGCCGTCGACGCGAGCGCGGCGAAGAGTCGTGACGACACGGACGGCACGCTACCGATCTGCCGCTCCATGCACCGCACAGACCTCACGGTCGCGATACTTGGACCGTGCCCGCATCCTCCATTCCGTCCGGTTCGCTCGTCCTTGTCACCGGCGCGAGCGGCTACGTCGGCGGACGGCTGGTCACGACGCTGCTCGAGCGCGGCTACCGCGTGCGGTGCCTCCTGCGCACCCCGGCAAAGGTGGCAGCGGCGCCGTGGTTCGGGCGCGTCGACATCGTGCGGGGCGACGTCGGCGGCGATCTCGCCGACGCAATGCGCGGCGTCGACGCGGCGTACTACCTGGTGCACTCCATCGGCGCCACCGCCGACTGGGCCGAGCACGACCGTGCGGTTGCGCGCAACTTCCGCGAGGCCGCGGCAGCTGCCGGGGTGCGCCGCATCGTCTACCTCGGCGGACTCGGTGACCGCAGCACGTCGTCGCTGAGCGAGCACCTCGCCAGCCGCCAGGAGGTGGGGGCCGAGCTCGCGGGCGGCACCGTCCCGGTGGTCGAGCTGCGCGCCGCCGTGATCATCGGCTCGGGGTCCGCCAGCTTCGAGATGCTCCGCTACCTCGTGGAGGTGCTGCCCGCGATGGTGACGCCGAAGTGGGTGGACACCCGTTGCCAGCCAGTCGCGATCCGCAACGTGCTGCACTACCTCGCCGAGTCGCTCACCGCCGACGTGACCGGGACCGTCCTCGACGTCGGAGGCCCCGAGGTGCTCACCTACCGGCAGATGATGGAGCAGTACGCGCAGGAGGCCGGCCTGCGCAAGCGGCTGATCGTGCGCGTGCCGTTCCTCACGCCGCGGCTCTCGTCGCACTGGATCGGGCTCGTCACGCCGATCCCGCCCGCGCTCGCGAAGCCGCTGATCGAGAGCCTCGTGAACGACGTCGTGGTGACGGGGCGTGCCGCGGCCGACGCGATGCCCACCGAGCAGCTCACCTACCGGGAGGCGGTTCGGCTGGCGCTGGGGCGGTCGCGCGCGGGCAAGGTGCCGACGAGCTGGGCGATGGCCGAGCTCGGCGGGCGCGCACCTGCCGCGCCGCAGCCGACCGATCCGTCGTGGGCGGGCGGCACGGTGCTGTCCGACCAGCGGGAGCGCGCATCGTCCGCGAGTGCCGACGCCGTGTGGCGAACGGTGTGCCGGATCGGCGGCGACACCGGCTGGTACGCGGGCGGCTGGATGTGGTGGCTGCGCGGCATCGCCGACACGCTGATGGGCGGCGTCGGGATGCGCCGCGGCCGGCTGCACCCCGACCGACTGTCGGTCGGCGATCCGGTCGACTTCTGGCGGGTCGAGGCGCTGGAGCCGTCGCGTCTGGTGCGCCTGCGGGCCGAGATGCGCCTGCCGGGCGACGCATGGCTGCAATGGGAGGTCGCCGACGACGGAGCGGGCGGCTCGAAGATCGTCCAGACCGCACGCTTCCATCCGCGCGGACTGCTCGGCCGCGTCTACTGGCTGCTGGTCGCCCCGTTCCACGGCTTCGTGTTCCCCGGACTCGTGCGCGGCATCTGCCGCGATGCGGAGGCCGGCACGGCATTCGCGCGCGGCTCAGCGCGCTGAGCCGCCGCCGAACCAGTCCTCGGGAACCGCGACCAGTCCTGGACGCCTGCGCGACGTCTCGAACACGCGCACGGCGCGGCCGGGCGTGAGCCACACCCACGCCCACGACCCCCGGTGGCCGGGCCGGCTGAACCAACCCATCGCGCGCTGGCGCGTGAGTGCGGTGCCGGCGATCTTCCAGCGCAACGAACGGCCGACCGTCCGCGCGTCCGACGTCCACTCGCGGACGATCTCGTCGCGCGGCACGACGATGCGCCGGCCGACGACGCCCGTGATCCGCGCGGGGACGTCGAGGTCGACCACGAGCCCGTCCTCGTCGAGCACGGCCCGCGACGTCACGGAAGCAGATCCACCGGTCGCATGCGGAGCGCACGGTACCGTGGCCGGCATGTCGAACGTCAACTGGCTCGCGTGTCTCGTCGCCTTCCTCGCGGTCTTCGCGAGCGGCTTTGCATGGTTCAACGGCAAGACGTTCTTCCCGGTGTGGTGGCGGCTGATGGGCCGCGGCGACGCGCAGCCCGGCGACGGCGCGAACATGGGCGTGCTGTTCGGCAGCCAGGCCGTGGCGATCGCCGTGCAGGTGCTGGTGCTGGAGCTCGCGCTCGACCGCATCGGCGGTGACGCAGGGCTCGGTGCAGCGTCGGGGGCCGGCTGGGGTGCGCTCCTGGGCTGTGCCGCTGCGGCGGCCATGCTCGGCCACCGGCTCTTTGGCGGTCACGGCTTTCGCGTGTGGCTCATCGAGGCCGGCAATGACGTCCTGAATTGGACGATTGCGGGCGCGATCCTCGCCGCGATGCGCTGAGCGCCCTGCCGTTCAGCCCTTCGCGACGCGCTCGTCGCGGGCGATGCGCAGCGCCAGCCAGATGAGTGGAATCTGCAAGGGCAGTCGCAGCCAGGAAACGACCTGTTCGGTCCACGCGCGGTCGCGCCAGTCCCAGACCATGTAGAGGTTGCCCGGGTATACGGCGACAAACAGCGCGGCAGCAGCCCAACCGGCGCGGCGGCGCGTGCGCGGCACGAGCAGCGCGATGCCGACCAGCAACTCGGCCACGCCGCTGGCCAGCGTCCAGAAGCGCTCATCTGGCGGCAGCCACGGCGGCACGAGCTCGTCGAAGAACTGCGGCGAGGCGAAGTGCACGGTGCCGATGACGGCGAGCACGACGCCCATGGGCACGGCGGCTCGCTCGCCAAGGGTGCGGGTCTGCGGTGTCATCGTGCACCTCCTCCTGCGACCGACGGATAGTCGTCGCCGTCGGGATAGGGAAACCACTCGGGATCGGGTGCCGCATCGGGGGCGATCATCACCATCTTCGAACGGCGGAACTGCTCGAGCCCCTCGGCACCGAGTTCGCGGCCGGACCCCGTGAATTTCCGTCCGCCGAACGGCACTGCGTCGTTGTCGTTGAGCGGCGTGTTCACCCACACGATGCCGGTCTCGATCTCGCGCACTGCACGGAACGCCTCGGACAGATCCGTGGTGTAGATGTTGGCGCCGAGCCCCAGCTCGGAGTCGTTGGCGAGCCCGATCGCCTCGTCGAGCGAGCCGACGGATGCGACCGGGGCGAGCGGGCCGAAGCACTCGCCGTGCATGACGGGGTTGTCGGGCTGCACGGACAGCACCGTCGGCTCGTAGAACCAACCGGTCGGCCTCTCCGGCGGGCGCCGACCGCCGCACACGACCCGCGCACCGGCGGCGACGGCACCGCCCACGATGCGCTCGACGCGGTCGCGCTCCCGCGCCGCGGCCATTGGGCCGATGTCGATGGACGGCTCGAGACCGCCACCGATGCGCAGCGCGGACGCCTCGCGCGCAAGGGCGGCGAGAAAGTCGTCGTGCACGTCGCGGTGGACGAAGAAGCGCTCGGCCGAGGTGCACACCTGGCCGCAGTTGAGGAAGGCCGCGAACGCCGCGCCGCGCGCCGCCGTGGCGACGTCGGCCGACGGCATGACGATGAACGCGTCGTTCCCCGATGCCTCGATGAGCGCGGGTTTGAAGCGGTCGGCAGCGGAGCGTGCCACCGCGCGCGCCGCACCGACGCTGCCGGTGAACGCCACGCCGTGCGTGTCGCGGTGCGAGACAAGTGCCTGTCCGACGTCGGCGCCGCCCGTCACCACCTGCACGAGACCGGGTGGAAGGTCGCGGAACGACTCCATCAGGAGCAGCAGTGTCAGCGGCGTGAGGTCGGATGGCTTGACGATGATCGCGTTCCCCGCTGCCAGCGCGCCCGCGGCCTGCCAGCCGAAGAGCAGCACGGGGAAGTTGAACGGCACGATCGACACCACCGTGCCGAGCGGTTCCTTCATCGTCATGTGCACCTGGCCCGCGATGGCGGGCCCCGCGATACGACCCTGGTCGTGGCGGGCGAGCTCGGCGCAGTAGCGGAACGCGCCTGCCGACGCGCCGCCCTCCCAATTCGACTCGCGGAAGGGCTTGCCCATCTCGCGCGTGAGGCACTCGCCCACGACCGCCGTCGCGGCAAGCATGCGGTCGGCGACCCCGTGCAGCGCCGCCGCACGTTCGAGCGCGCTCATCGCCCACCACTCGCGCTGCGCGTCGGCGGCGTTGGCCACCGCAGCGTCGACCTCGGCAGGTGTGGCGTCCGCGTACTGGCCGGAAGCCTGCTCCGTCGCGGGGTCGACGATGTCGTGCAGCTCGCCGGACGACGCGACGTACGCCCCGCCGAGGTAGAGGTGCCCGGAGCGCTCAGTCATCAGGCGTTGCACCGCCGTCGTCGCCACGTCACCCCTCCCCCGTGCGCCGGTGGGGCGCCGGTCGAACCGTAGCAAGGCGTCCGAGGGCGGCCATGCGGGTGCCCGTG
>JBIIHV010000084.1:0-7373 GCA_044235415.1 Ilumatobacteraceae bacterium
TGCGAGCGGCAACGCCAAGAAGACCGCCGCCCCGGTGCGCACCACGACGTGCAGGTAGCCGGAAAACGACCGGAACAGCGCGAGCGGGTCGAGGGCGTCGCGCAGCCCGCTCCGCTGGGGGTCGGGGAACAGCGCCTGCTCGAGGAACACCTCGTCGAGGTACATCGTCCATCCGCTGGCCGCAGAGCCGCGATAGCCGCAGATCACGGCGACGGCAGCGAACGCGACGGCGGAGGGCGGCGCCGGGAGCACCGCCGAACGCAGACGCGACACGAGTGGCGCGAGCCGCGTCGTGCGCATCTGCGGCACCCTAGTGGTGGTCGCTAGCGTCGGGCACCGTGATCCTGTCGGACCGCAGCATCAAGGAGGCGATGGAGGCGGGCCGCATCGTCGTCGAGCCGTACGACCCGCGCTGCCTCCAGCCGTCGTCCATCGACGTGAAGTTGTCGAACCTGTTCCGCGTGTTCCGCAACCACACGGCGGCGGTGATCGACGTGAAGCGCGACCTCGCCGACCTCACCGAGCTCGTGGAGGTCGACGCCGACGGCGTCTTCATGCTGCACCCCGGCGAGTTCGTGCTGGGCTCGACGCTCGAGCGCGTCGCGGTGGCCGATGACCTCGTCGCGCGCGTGGAGGGCAAGAGCAGCCTCGGCCGACTCGGGCTGTTGATCCACTCGACCGCGGGCTTCATCGACGCCGGATTCGACGGGCACATCACGCTCGAGCTGTCGAACGTCGCCAACCTGCCCATCACGCTGTACCCCGGCATGAAGATCGGGCAGGTCAGCTTCATGGCGATGACGACGCCCGCCGAGCGCCCGTACGGGCGCGGCGCATCCGGCTCGAAGTACCAGGGCCAACGGGGTCCGACCCCGAGCCGGTACTTCGAGAACTTCAGCGACCGCTGAGCGGCGACGTGCGTCGCGCGGCCTCGCCGCGCTCGATGGCCTCCAGCAGGTGGATCGAGATGTCGGCGACCCGCACCTCGTGCTCCTCCTTGCCGGCGCCCTTCACGCCGTCGTCGAGCATGATGTAGCAGAAGGGGCACGCGGTCGCGACGCGCGACGCGCCCGTCGAGATCGCCTCGGCGGCGCGCTCGTCGTTGACCTTCGTGCCGATGTTCTCCTCCATCCACATGCGCGCACCGCCGGCGCCGCAGCACATGCCCTTCGTCCCGTTGCGCGGCATCTCCACCAGCTCGGCGCCCTTGATGGCCGAGATGACGTTGCGCGGTGCGAGGTACACGTCGTTGTGGCGGCCGAGGTAGCACGAGTCGTGGTAGGTCACGCGCTCGTCGAGCGAGGCGTCCGACACGTCGAGGCGGCCCGAGGCGATGAGCTCCTCGAGCAGCTGCGAGTGGTGGATGACCTCGTAGTGGCCGCCGAGCTGCGGATACTCGTTGGCGAGGGTGTTGAAGCAGTGCGGGCACTGCGTGATGATCTTGCGCACCCCCATGCCGTTGAGCGCCTCGATGTTCGGCATCGCGAGCATCTGGAAGAGGTACTCGTTGCCGCTGCGCCGGGCGCTGTCGCCGGTGCACATCTCGCTGGGGCCGAGGATGGCCACGTCGATGCCCGCGCGCGACAGCAGCTTGGCCATCGCCTGCGTGACCTTCTTGTTCTTGTCGTCGAAGCTGCCGGCGCAGCCCACCCAGTACAGGTACTCGTGGCGCAGGGGCGAGCCCGGTTCGACCACGTCGACGTCCAGGTCCTTCGCCCACTCGGCACGGTCGCCCTGGTTCATGCCCCACGGGTTGCCCTGGTTCTCCATCGCGCGGTACGCGTTGCCGAGCTCGGAGGGGAAGTCGCTCTCCATGAGCGCCAGATAGCGGCGCATGTCGAGGATCTTGTCGAGGATCTCGATGTTGACCGGGCAGATCTCGTCGCACGCCTTGCACGAGGTGCACGACCAGATCTCCTCGGCCGTGATGCGCTCGAAGAGCGAGTTGGCTGAGACGGTGATCTCCTTGTCGGCCGACAGCGGCGGCGACACCCGGCCACCCGGGGCGTGCGCCGCCGTGGCCGCCATCACCTCGCCGCTCTTCAGCACGATCTCGCGGGGGTCCAGCGGCTTGCCGGTGGCGTGTGCGGGGCAGACGCTCGTGCAGCGCCCGCACATCGTGCAGGCGTCGAGGTCGAGCAGCTGCTTCCACGTGAAGTCCTCGACAGCCTTCGCGCCGAACGTCTCCAGCGACGTCTCGGTGAGGTTCGGCATCGCGCGCATCGCACCCTTCGGGCGGTCACGGTCGCGGAGGTACATGTTCAGCGGCGAGGTGAACACGTGGCGCAGCATGGTCACGGGGAGGATCGCGAGGAAGGCGATGAACGTCAGCACGTGCGCGACCCACCAGCCCTGGTGCCAGGTCGAGAGGCCGTCTGCCGACCAGCCGTCGACGAGCGTGGACAGCGGGTAGCCGACGACGCTCCACTTCTCGTGCGACAGGTCGAGGCCGGCCGCAGTGCCCTGCGCGATGCGGAACATCTCCGCGCCGAACCCGGTGAGTCCGATCGCCAGCAGGACGCCGAGGATCAGGGCGTGCTCGGGACGGGTCTTGATGCGGATGCGGTAGGGGCGCTGCACGTAGCGACGGACGATCGCCCAGATGACGCCGCCCGTGAAGACGACTCCGGCGACGTCGCCGACCGCGGCGTACGCCTTGTAGACGTCGCCGTGCAGGAACTTGAGGCTCGGCGGCAGCTGGTGATCGACCTCGAGTACCGTCGTCACGCCGAGCAGCACGAGGAAGCCGAAGTAGATCATCGAGTGCATCAACCCGGCGCCGCTGTCGCGCAGCAGGGTCTTCATGTAGACGCCGGCCCGGAAGTCCGCGAGGCGGCGCGCGATCGTCTTCGGGGTGGTGGCCCGCTTGTCCGGCGCCCCGCGCTCCCAGTTCTTGATGCGGTCGGCGAATCGGATCGAGCCCCAGATCAGCATCATCGGGATGACCGTGTAGAACGCGATCTGCAGGGCGCCGGGGATGCCACCGAACACCTCGCGGTGGATCGGCGACTCCTCCTTCCAACCGGTCAACCGGGGCACGATCCCCGACACCGCGGTGAACAGGCCGATGCCCACCCCCAGCAGAACGGACATCTGGGAGGGGCGGAGTCGTCGAGTAGCCATCGCGGACACGCTAGTTGCCGGTTCTGGACGCCCTGAGGAGACGCCGTTGCGGGAACGGCCTCCCAGCCCGAATCCGAAAACTTGAGTCCTTTTCGCTCAAGTTTTCTGCCGCACAGGTTGGCAAGCCCGAGGGGGCCTCCCTACCCTGTCGGTCCGACACACCCCCGACCGCCCGACGGGCAGGAGGACTCCCATGGCAAAAGCAGTTGGCATCGACCTCGGCACCACGAACTCGGTCGTCGCAGTCCTGGAGGCGGGCGAGCCGGTCGTCATCCCGAACTCGGAGGGCGCTCGCACCACGCCGTCGGTGGTCGCGTTCTCGAAGGCCGGCGAGGTCCTCGTGGGCGAGGTGGCGAAGCGCCAGGCCATCACGAACCCCGACCGCACCTTTCGCAGCGTCAAGCGGCACATGGGCGAGAACTGGCGGTCGGACGAGATCGACGGCAAGCGGTACACGCCGCAGGAGATCAGTGCGCGCACGCTCATGAAGTTGAAGCGCGACGCCGAGGCGTACCTCGGCGACACGGTGACGCAGGCCGTGATCACGGTGCCGGCGTACTTCGACGACGCGCAGCGCACCGCGACGAAGGAGGCCGGGCAGATCGCCGGGCTCGAGGTGCTGCGCATCATCAACGAGCCGACGGCGGCCGCGCTCGCCTACGGCCTCGACAAGGGCAGCGAGGACGAGACCGTCCTCGTGTTCGACCTCGGTGGCGGCACGTTCGACGTCAGCGTCCTCGAGATCGGTGACGGCGTGTTCGAGGTGAAGAGCACGCACGGCGACACGCACCTCGGCGGCGACGACTGGGACCAGCGCATCATCGACTGGATGGTGCAGCAGTTCAAGGCCGCGCACGGCGTCGACCTGTCGGCCGACCGGATGGCCACGCAGCGCCTGAAGGAGGCCGCCGAGAAGGCGAAGATCGAGCTGTCCCAGACGCAGCAGACGCAGATCAACCTGCCGTTCATCACGGCCACCGCGAGCGGCCCGCTGCACCTCGACGAGACGCTGACCCGCGCCAAGTTCCAGGAGATGACCGCCGACCTGATCGAGCGCTGCCGCAAGCCGTTCGAGCAGGCCATCGTCGACGCGGGCCTGTCGAAGGGCCAGATCAACCACGTCATCCTCGTCGGCGGGTCGACCCGCATGCCAGCGGTGCAGGACCTGGTGCAGTCGCTGACCGGCAAGGAGCCGAACCGCACGGTAAACCCCGACGAGGTGGTCGCGGTCGGCGCGGCGGTGCAGGCCGGCGTGCTGCGCGGCGACGTGAAGGACGTGCTGCTGCTGGACGTGACGCCGCTGTCGCTCGGCATCGAGACGAAGGGCGGCGTCATGACGCGGCTCATCGAGCGCAACACCACGATCCCCACCCGTCGCACGGAGGTCTTCACCACCGCGGAGGACATGCAGCCGTCGGTCGAGATCCACGTGCTGCAGGGTGAGCGCGAGATGGCGTCGTACAACAAGACGCTCGGCAAGTTCCAGCTGGTCGACCTGCCGCCCGCCCCGCGCGGCGTGCCGCAGATCGAGGTCACGTTCGACATCGACGCAAACGGCATCGTCCACGTGTCGGCGAAGGACCGGGCCACGCAGAAGGAACAGTCGATGACGATCACCGGCCAGTCGTCGCTGAACAAGGACGACATCGAGAAGATGGTGAAGGACGCCGAGGCGCACGCCGAGGAGGACCGCCGCCGCCGTGAGGAGGCGGAGATCCGCAACACGGCCGACACGCTCGTGTACCAGACCGAGAAGGTGCTGCGCGAGCAGGGAGACAAGGTGGCGGCCGACGAACGCGCCGCGATCGAGGGACCGCTGCAGGAGTTGAAGCAGGCGCTCGGCGGTGTGGACCACGCGTCGATCAAGGCGGCGACCGACCGGCTGGTGTCGGCAAGTCAGGCGTTCAGCGCGAAGCTGTACGAGACGGCGCAGCGCGATGCGAACGCGGCGGGCACGTCCGCTTCTGGCCAGGGTGGCGGCGACGACGACATCGTGGACGCCGAGATCGTCGACGAGAAGTGACACGACGCCGATGAGCGACGACACCACGGATCCGGGCCGGAACGACGCGTCCCTCGACGCGACGTCGACGAACGACGGCGGAGAGGGCGGGGAGACCGGCACCACGGGAGAGACGGGTGCTGCGCAATCCGACGAGGACGTCGAGGTGCTGCGCGCAGAGCGGGACCAGTGGCGCGACGCCGCCGTCCGGCTGCAGGCCGACTTCGAGAATTACCGCAAGCGCGCCGCTGGTCAGGCGTCCGACGAGGCAGACCGTGCGGCAGGCCGCATCGTCGAGCAGCTGTTGCCGGTGCTCGACGCGTGCGAGGCCGCGCTGGCGCACGGCGTGACCGGCGTCGACGCCGTGTGGACCCCGCTGCTCGACGCGCTGCAGAAGCAGGGGCTCGATCGGCTGGACGTTGCGGGCCAGCCCTACGACCCGGCGCTGGCCGAGGCGGTCGTGCACGAACCGGGCGACGGCGATGATGTCGGCGGTCCCGTCGTGGCAGAGGTGCTGCGCACGGGCTGGCGTTGGAAGGGCCGCGTGCTCCGCGCGGCGATGGTGCGGGTGAAGGGCTGATCCGTGCAGCGCGAGTGGTTCACCAAGGACTACTACGCGGTGCTCGGCGTGCCGAAGGACGCCACGCAGAAGGACGTCGTGCGCGCGTACCGCAAGCTTGCGCGCCAGTACCACCCCGACGCGAACCCGAACAACGCCGCGGCCGAGGAGCGCTTCAAGGAGGTGTCGGCGGCGTATGACGTGCTCGGCGACGAGGCGCGCCGCAAGGAGTACGACGAGGTGCGCAGCTCTGGCGGCCAGCGCGGCGGCTCGTTCAACTTCGATGGCGCAGACTCCGGCGGGCTGGGCGACCTGTTCAGCCAGATGTTCGGCGGCGCGCAGCGGCGCAGCGGCGCAGGTCCGCGGCGCGGCGGCGACGTCGAGGCGGCGCTGACGCTGCAATTCGAGGAGGCCGTGACGGGCGTCGAGACGTCGCTGCACCTCACGGCCGACTCGACCTGCTCGGGATGCTCGGGCTCCGGTGCGCGTCCCGGGACGACACCCCATCAGTGCCCCCAGTGCTACGGACGCGGCGTCGTCGAGGAGAACCAGGGTCCGTTCGCGTTCTCCAGCCCGTGCCCGCGCTGCGGTGGCCGCGGCGCGGTGATCGAGTACCCGTGCTCGACGTGCCGCGGCAGCGGCACTGAGCGTCGGCCGCGCGAGGTGAAGGTGCGCATTCCTGCAGGCGTGCTGGACGGGCAGCGCATCAGGCTGAAGGGACGCGGAACGCCCGGTCGCAACGGCGGCCCGGCGGGCGACCTCCTGGTCGAGTGCCGCGTCGCGCCGCACCCGGTGTTCGGCCGTGACGGCGCCAACCTGCTCGTCACCGTGCCGGTGCGGTACACGTCCGCTGCGCTCGGCGCCGACATCCCGGTGCCGACGCTGCAGGGCGATCCAGTGACCCTGCGACTGCGTCCCGGCACGCAGTCCGGGTCACGGCACCGGGTGAAGGGCCGCGGCATCGCGGCGAAGGGCGGTGCCGGCGACCTCATCGTCACGGTGGAGATCGCAGTGCCGGCGACGCTGTCCGACGCGGAGCGCGAGGCGCTGGAGCGACTCGCCGAGGCGGAGGACCGCGGGTGAACGGGCGCGACACGCACGCGGTGTACGTCATCTCGGTCGCGGCCGAGCTCGCTGGCGTGCACCCGCAGACCCTGCGGATCTACGAGCGCCGGGGGCTGCTGCGCCCCGCGCGCACGTCGGGCGGCAACCGCCGATACAGCGACGCCGACATCCGCAGGCTGCAGCGCATCGCCGAGCTCGCCGGGGCCGGCGTCAGCATCGACGGCATCCGCCACGTGCTCGAACTGGAGGCGGAAGTTGCGCGCCTGCGGGAGATGGTCGACCAGCTCGCGGCGGCACTGCAGGAGGAGCGCGCGCGCCACCGCAGGGAGATCGTGCCGTTCGGCCACGCCGCGACGCTGATCGGCAGGAGGCTCGGAACGAGGCGGGAGGAGGAACGGTGACGCTGGACCCGAAGAAGTGGACGATCAAGGTGGGCGAGGCCGTCGGCGCTGCGTTGCAGTCGGCCGTCGAGCAGGGCAATCCCGAGGTGACGCCCGTGCACCTCATGGCCGCGCTGCTGCGCCAGCCGGACACGGCGGTGCCGGCCCTGCTCGCGAAGCTCGGCGTCGCGGTGGCCGAGGTCCGCGACCGCGTGGACGCCGAAGCGGGGCGGCTGCCGCGCGC
>JBIIHV010000085.1:0-7300 GCA_044235415.1 Ilumatobacteraceae bacterium
CCCGACGGCAGGCTCGCGGACCCGTCCCTCCCGTTCGTTGCGCCCGAGGTGGTGCCGGGCGGCGGACACGTCGAACCGGAGCGGCTCGGCCAGGAGGCCCGCGCCGACCTGCTCGCCGCGTTCGTCGGTGGCGACGGCGAGGGCGACGACGACGCGGATCCCGACACGGGTCAGACCGTCGGCCCATCGACGAAGGTCCTGCCATCCGAACTGCGGGGGGAGGACGACGACGAGATCCTCGACGAGGAACCTCCGGCCGTTCCGCCCGCCGTGGCGCCGGAGAAGGCCGGCCGGTCGCGCGTGGTCATCGTCGACGACGACGTGCAGTTCGGTGGTTCCGGCGAATTGGACGCCGGAGCGAGGGCGGACCGTCGGGCAGGTACTGCCAATGTCGCGCCGACCTCGGAGCGGGTGGTGATCACGGACGGGTCGGTGGCGGGGGAGGTGTCCGGCGAGGGCGACGGGAGCGCGGATGCATCGGAGGGGGGAGACGGTTCCACGGCCGATGCGACGCGACCCGGAATCCTGGCGAGGCTCCGTGCGTCGCTTCGTCGCGACCGGCCGCTGCTCACCCCTCGCGAGCGTCTCATGCGCCGCCGTCGCCGGATCTTCTACGGCACGCTCGGTGCGGTGACGCTCATTGCCGGGGCGTTGGTGGTCCTGTCGTCGCCGGTGGTCGGGGTCCGCTACGTCGAGATCGAGGGGAACCGGTACGTCGACGCCGATCGCGTGTCGCGCGTCGTCGATTCGCTGCTCGGCGTGTCCGTGCTCACGGCTGACACCGCGGAGGCGCGCCGCCGGCTGGAGGAGGATCCGTGGGTCGCGCGGGCGCGCATCTCGACCTACTTTCCCGACCGCATCGTGATCGAGGTGGAGGAACGGGTACCCGCCGCATGGTTCGCCGGGGTGGATGGATCCGCCCGGGTGATCGACGTCGCGGGGCACGTGCTGGCGGTGGTGGAGGGAATGCCGACCGACTACGCCCGCATCGAGGGCACCGGCCCGAACCTCGTGCCCGGTGCGACGGCGGACCTGCCGTTCCGGGCGGCGGCGCAGCTGTCGCAGTCCCTGCCGCCGGAGCTCCAGCCCCTCGTGAAGTCCTACGGGGTCACCGAGACCGGCCAGGTCACGATGACCCTCGCGACGGGCACCATCGTGTCGTTCGGTGAGCCCGTCGACATGCGCAACAAGCTGGTGAACCTGGTGGTGCTGCTCCGCCGGCAGGATCCGAACGACCTGCAGACCGTGGACGTGTCCAGCGGCGACCCCGTGGTGCAGACCCGCTAGAGGGTGTCCGTGTTCGGCCCCGGAATGTGTAAGGCTGTGGAGACGGTGTCACGTTCGTACCGAGAGCCCAACCAGGTCGGGGGTCGTCCCGCATGACCGCCGGACCGCAGAACTTCCTCGCCGTCATCAAGGTGATCGGCGTCGGCGGCGCCGGCGTCAACGCGGTCAACCGCATGATCGACGCCGGCCTCAAGGGCGTCGAGTTCGTGGCGGTGAACACCGACGCGCAGGCGCTGCTGATGAGCGACGCCGACTTCAAGATCGACATCGGCCGCGAGATCACCCGTGGACTCGGCGCCGGCAGCGACCCGGAGGTGGGTCGGCTCGCGGCGGAGGCGAGCCGCGAGGAGCTCGAGGAGCTGATCGCGGGTGCCGACCTGGTGTTCATCACGGCGGGAGAGGGCGGCGGCACCGGGACCGGAGCGGCCCCGGTCATCGCCGAGATCGCCCGCACGGCTGGTGCGCTGACGGTGGGCATCGTCACGAAGCCGTTCGCCTTCGAGGGTCGCCGCCGGATGCTGCAGGCGGAGGCGGGCATCCCGAAGCTGCGGGAGAAGGTCGACACCCTCATCGTGGTGCCGAACGACCGTCTGCTGACGATCGCGACGGACAAGACGAGTCTTCTCGAGGCGTTCCGGAAGGCCGATGAGATCCTCCTGCAGGGCGTATCGGGCATCTCGACGCTCATCACGACCCCGGCGCTCATCAACACCGACTTCGCCGACGTGCGCATGGTGCTGAAGAACGCGGGAACCGTGGCGATGGGCATCGGCGTCGGTACCGGCGACAACCGGGCAATCGCCGCCGCCAACGCGGCGTTGAACTCGCCGCTCCTGGAGTCGGGCATCGACGGCGCCCGCGGCGTGCTCCTCAACATCACCGGCCCGTCGGACATCGGTCTCTTCGAGGTGAACGCCGCCGCCGAGATCGTGCGCGCGGTCACCCACCCGGATGCGAACATCATCTTCGGCGCGGCGATCGACGACGAGTTCGAGGACGAGATCCGGGTCACCGTGATTGCGGCCGGTTTCGACCGCTCTGATTCGCCGACGAAGCCCGTGCAGCGTCCCACGGCCGGTCCGACCGACACCAAGGGCCAGCGCATCCGCGAGCTCTTCGGCAGCGACGAGACCGGTGACGCGACGAAGCTCGACATCCCGGACTTCCTGAAGTAGGTGGCGCCAGCCGGTTCCGACGCCGCGGCGCGCGTCGCGGCGCGTGCAGCGGACATCCGGCGCCGGATCGGGGAATTGACCGACCGTCGTGTGGCACTGGTCGCGGTGACGAAGGCCCATCCAGCCGGAGCGTGGAGCCTCGCGGCCGCTGCCGGCTGCGACGCAATCGCCGAGAACTACGCGCAGGAACTGGCAGCGAAGTCGGGAGAGGTGCAGGCACCCCTCCCCGTCCACTTCGTCGGGCGGATCCAGTCGAACAAGGTGCGCTCCATCTCCGGACTCGTGGACGTCTGGCAGTCGGTCGACCGTGCATCGGTCGCCGGGGAGATCGCCCGGCGGGCGCCCGGTGCGACCGTCTTCGTGCAGGTGAACCTGACGGGGGAGGCGACGAAGGGCGGGTGTGCCCCGGATGAGGTCGAGCAGCTGGTGGCGTCGATGCGGACGATGGGGCTCGAGGTCGCCGGGGCGATGACCCTCGGCCCGACGGAGCCGTCGGTGCCGGCGCGACGGGCCGCCTTCCGGGCATTGACGAGGATCGCGGACGACCTCGGCCTTGCGGAGCGCAGCATGGGCATGAGCGACGACTTCGAGGACGCCGTGGCGGAGGGCTCGACGATGGTCCGCGTGGGATCGGCGCTGTTCGGACCGCGAGTCCCGGTCGGGACGATCGACCGGTAGCCTGACGGGGATGTCGCTGATGCGTCGCGCCATGGAGTACCTGGGCCTCGGGGGAGAGGATCCGTACGACGACTATCCACAGGGTGGAGGCCGTCCCGGCATGCGCCAGCCAGTCGGCGGACGCGACCGGTACGGGCGGGGCCGCCGGTACGACGAGGACTACCTGGACGACGCCGACCAGGAGTACGACGAGTTCGACGAGGGGTACGACGAGTTCGATGAGGGTTACGACGAGCCCCGGAGCCGTCCACGGCCGGGTGTCGGCCGCGGGCCCGCTCGCCCCGGCGCGTCACGGCCGGCCCCTCAGGGCGTCAGGCCGTCGCGCGCCAATGATTCCGGCGTCCACGTCCAGCCGATCTCGCGGGGTGCCGGCCGCGGACCCGCGGCTCCGACCGGCGAGGTGGTCAGCGTCAATCCGGTCCAGTACGAGGAGGCCAAGGAGATCGGCGACCTGCTCAAGTCGGGCAAGGCCGTGAAGATGGACATCGGACGGGCCGACGAGGACACGGCGCGCCGACTCATCGACTTCGCGAGCGGGCTGGTCTACGCGACCGAGGGTTCCATCGACAGGGTCGCGGCCGGGGTGTTCATGCTGCGTCCCCGCGCGACGCGCACCGTCAGGATCGGGTAGACGTGGACGTCCTCTGCGGACTCGTGGACCTGTTCGTCATCCTCGTGTTCGTGCGGGTGGTGCTGTCGTGGTTCCCCGTCGATCCCCGCGGGCCCGTCGGACAGGTGTCGCGCGTGGTGTCGATGGTCACCGATCCGGTGATGGAGCCCGTCAGAAGGCTCCTGCCCAGCGTCGGTCCGATCGACATCTCGCCGATCGTCGTGGTGCTGTTCCTCACGATCGTGGTGCAGGGTCTCATCCTCGGCTGCTGAGCGGCCCCCTGCGTACACTTGCCCGCCGTGGCATATCCCGACGTCGATCCGCAGCCGGATTTCCCTGCGATCGAACGGGGGATCCTCGAGTTCTGGGAGCGCGACGGGACGTTCCGGGCATCCATCGACCAGCGTGAGGCTGGCGAGGATGGAGCGAACGAGTACGTCTTCTACGACGGACCTCCCTTCGCCAACGGCCTCCCGCACTACGGCCACCTGCTGACGGGGTTCGTCAAGGACGCCGTCCCGCGGTACCAGACGATGCGCGGCCGTCGGGTCGAGCGGCGGTTCGGCTGGGACTGCCACGGTCTGCCCGCCGAGGCGGAGGCCGAGCGGCAGCTGGGCATCTCGGGCCGGCAGGCGATCGAGGATTTCGGCGTCGGCCGGTTCAACGAACACTGCCGGTCGTCGGTCCTGCAGTACACGAGCGACTGGGAGCGGTACGTCACCCGCCAGGCGCGGTGGGTCGACTTCGCGAACGACTACAAGACGCTGGACACCTCCTACATGGAGAGCGTCATGTGGGCCTTCAAGCGGCTGTGGGACAAGGGGCTCATCTACGAGGGCTTCCGCGTCCTGCCGTATTCATGGGCGCTCGAGACGCCGCTGTCGAACACCGAGACCCGCATGGACGACGCGTACCGCGAGGTCCAGGATCCCGCGCTGACGGTCGGCTTCCGCCTCGAGGACGGATCGCGCCTGTTGGCGTGGACGACGACGCCATGGACGCTGCCCAGCAACCTGGCGCTCGCAGTGGCGCCCGACGTCGACTACGTCCGGATGACGAAGGACGGCGACACGGTCGTGCTCGCGGCCGCGCGTGCCGCTGCCTACGCGCGCGAGCTCGACGGCTACATCGAGTCCGGCCGGGTGCGCGGCGCCGCGCTCGTCGGCATGCGGTACGAGCCGTTGTTTCCCTGGTTCACGGATCGCGAGGGCGCGTTCCGCGTCCTGTCGGGCGACTTCGTCACCACCGAGGACGGAACTGGCGTCGTGCACATGGCGCCCGGGTTCGGCGAGGACGACCAGCGAACCTGCGCCGAGAACGGCATCGACCTCGTCGTGCCCGTCGATTCGCGCGGCAGGTTCACCGCAGAGGTCCCGGACTACGAGGGCATGCTCGTCTTCGATGCGAACCCGCTGATCGCGCGGGCCCTGAAGGAGCGGGGGGCGGTCGTGCGGCACGAGTCGTACGTCCACTCGTACCCCCACTGCTGGCGGACCGGGACCCCGTTGATCTACCGGGCCGTGAGCTCCTGGTTCGTGGACGTCACGGCGGTGAAGCAGCGGATGGTCGAGCTGAACCGGCAGATCCGCTGGGTGCCGGACCATCTTCGGGACGGCAGCTTCGGCAAGTGGCTGGCGAACGCGCGGGACTGGACCATCAGCCGCAACCGGTTCTGGGGTGCGCCCATCCCGGTCTGGAAGAGCGACGATCCTGCGCACCCGCGAACCGACGTCTACGGCAGCATCGAGGAACTGGAGCGCGACTTCGGACCGGGGGTCGCCGACCTGCACCGCCCGGCGATCGACGATCTCGTGCGGCCCAATCCCGACGATCCCAGCGGACGGGCGATGATGCGCCGCGTGCCGGAGGTTCTCGACTGCTGGTTCGAGAGCGGCTCGATGCCGTTCGCGCAGGTGCACTATCCCTTCGAGAACCGCGAGTGGTTCGACCAGCACTATCCGGGCGACTTCATCGTCGAGTACATCGGCCAGACGCGGGGGTGGTTCTACACGCTGCACGTGCTCGCCACGGCGCTGTTCGACCGGCCGGCCTTCTCGACGTGCGTCAGCCACGGGATCGTGCTCGGCGACGACGGACAGAAGATGTCGAAGAGCCGCCGCAACTACCCCGATCCGATGGGCGTCTTCGAGCAGCACGGTGCGGACGCGATGCGGTGGTACCTGCTGTCGTCGTCGATCCTCCGCGGTGCCGACTTCTCCGTGACGGAGGAGGGCATCCGAGACACGGTCCGGCAGGTGATCCTGCCGCTGTGGAACAGCTGGTACTTCCTGTCGCTCTATGCGCGCGCGGAGGGGCGGTCGGGCCGGGTGCGCACCGATTCCCCCCACCGCCTGGACAGGTACGTCCTCGCAAAGACCGGTTCGCTCGTGTCCGACGTGACGGAGGCGATGGACGCCTACGACCTGTTCGGCGCGGCGTCCTCGGTGCGCGAGTTCCTCGATGTGCTGACCAATTGGTACATCCGCCGGTCGCGCGACCGGTTCTGGTCGGGCGACCAGGACGCGATCGACACGCTGCACACGGTGCTGGAGGCGCTCACCCGCCTCGTGGCGCCGCTGCTTCCGCTGACGGCCGAGGCTGTCTACCGTGGGCTGACCGGCGAGCGCAGCGTGCACCTCGCAGACTGGCCCGTCGCGGAGGCGTTCCCCTCCGACGACCGGCTCGTTGCGGTCATGGACGAGGTCCGCTCGGTCTGCTCCGCAGCCCTCTCGTTGCGCAAGGCGCATGGTCGCCGCGTGCGCCAACCGCTCCGCAGCCTCCACGTGGCGACGCCGCTCGCGTCCGGGATCGGGGAGTTCGAGCCGCTCATCCGTGACGAAGTCAATGTGCGCACCGTGACGCTCTCCGAGGACGTCTCGGGCGTCGCGCGGCACGAACTCCGGGTCGTTCCGGCGCGCCTCGGGCCGCGCCTCGGAGCCGCGGTGCAGCAGGTGATCGCGGCGGTGAAGCGGGGAGACTGGACCGAGTCGGACGGCTCGGTCTCCGCAGGTGGACACCGGCTCGAGCCGGGCGAGTACGAACTGTTGCTGGCGGCGTCCTCCGGAGACGGCACGGGTACGGTCGCCGCCACGCTCGACGGGGGGAGAGGCATCGTCCTCCTCGATGTCGGCCTCGACGACGACCTGATCGCCGAGGGTGCGGCGCGCGATCTCGTGCGCGTGGTCCAACAGGCCCGGAGGACGGCGGGACTGTCGGTGACCGATCGCATCGTCCTTCGGATCGGACTTCCCGACGATCTCGCTGCGATGGTCGCGCAGCACCGCGGGTGGGTCGCGGGGGAGGTGCTCGCGGCGCGCATCGTCGACGAGGACGGGTGGACCTCCACGGACGAACTCGACGGGAGGGGCATCTTCGTGGCGGTCGACCGGATACCGTGACCACCCGATCCTGAGGAGGGACTCGATGGCGAAGCCGCAGACCGCACGGTCAGCAGGATCCAAGAAGGTCGCGCCCGCGAAGAAGGTTGCTGCCGCGAAGAAGGTCGCGCCCGCGAAGAAGGCGACGGCGCCCGCAAAGAAGGCCGTGCCCG